>JALWSL010000805.1 GCA_027080405.1 Planctomycetaceae bacterium | reverse complement strand
ATTGAATGTTCTTCAGCGTTTTTTACTGGCGAATTTGCGAAATGCCCAAACGTCACACGCCACCTGCGGCTTGCAGCACTCTGGCGTGTTGAACTGTATTTGGTTGATCCGAATTTAATTGACGAGAAGTTACCAGCGTTATGACAGCATCGGTGATTGAAAATCTGAATCAGTACACAACCCGAGTTGCAAGCCAGGCGGCAGCAGCGACCGGGGCGCTTGTTTCTGCAACCGGTCAGCAGAAAATCGATTGGCTCCACGCCACTGCGGAAGCCTTGATCGCTCGACAAGATGAGATTTTGCAGGCGAACGAAAAAGACATTCTGGCCGCCCCCGAATACGGTCTGACTGAAGCAATGATCGATCGACTGCGGCTTGATGAGTCCCGCCTGCAAGCGATCGCGAATTCAGTGAATGAGATCGCAGCGCTTCCGGAACCGATCGGAGAGGTAATCGAGAGCACGGTCCGTCCGAATGGACTGCTTGTTTCAAAAGTACGTGTTCCATTGGGGGTCGTGTTCTTTATTTATGAATCCCGCCCCAATGTCACCATCGATGCGGCGGCGCTATGTGTTAAAAGTGGCAATGCGGTCATATTGCGTGGAGGTAAAGAGGCGTTCCACAGCAATCATGCGTTCCATGCCATTCTTGCCGAATGCCTCAATAAAAACGGGCTGCCAGAACACGCCGTGCAAATGGTTGAAACAACAGATCGGGAAGCCGTGGGGCATTTTCTCAAATTGAATGGACTGATTAACGTCACGATTCCCCGCGGTGGAAAATCCCTGATTGAACGGGTTGCGCGTGAAGCAACGATGCCGGTGATCAAGCATTTCGATGGCAACTGCCATGTTTATGTCCATCGGGATGCTGATCTTGAGATGGCCCAATCGATCCTGATCAACAGCAAGTGCCAGCGTCCCGGTGTCTGCAATGCGGCGGAGTCCCTCGTCATCGACCAGGCCATTGCGGAATCAATGCTTCCTGTTCTTTGCAGGGCATTAACCGAGCAGAATGTGGAAATACGTGGTTGCTCCAAAACGTGTGATCTTGTTCCCGATGCCATTCCCGCAACGGAAGCCGATTTTGGAGAGGAGTATCTGTCACTGATTATTTCGGTGAAGGTCGTTGAGGATATCGAACAGGCAATTTCACACATCAACAAGTACAGTTCAGGGCATACAGAAGCAATTGTCACGAACAATTTGGCAGCTGCAAACCGTTTTACCAACCAGATCGATTCTTCCGCAGTCATGGTGAATACTTCGACCCGGTTTAACGATGGGGGAGAATTTGGTTTGGGAGCGGAAATCGGTATCAGCACCGATAAATTGCATGCCAGAGGGCCATGCGGATTAAAAGAGTTGACCATTTACAAATACGTCGTCCAGGGAAGCGGCCAGACACGATGAACAGTTTAGGGGCCTGAAGGTGAAGTTCCGGATCTTTTCCGATAACATCCTGATCCGGAGTCCGGCGGTTTCGTTCAGTCGGCTTGTACGTTTCGGGTGGACATACCAGCGTTCAAGTTTTCCAGGAGGGAAGCAATGGCAGATGTATTAAGCCAGGGAGAGGTGGAGTCGCTGTTGGCGGCGCTGGACAATTCTCCTGCTGAGCAGTCAAAACCGGCCGAAGTGACCAGTTTCCGTTCACAGGAACTGGTTGGACAGATCAGTGTCTACGATTTCAAGCGGCCTGAACGTGTCAGCAAAGAACAGATGCGTGCCTTTCAGGCGATGCACGAGGGCTTTGGTCGGGAATTTGGGGCTTCTTTAAGCGGAATGCTACGTTCCATCATTGAAGTAAAACTGATCAGCGTCGACCAACTGACGTACGGCGAGTTTGTCTTCAGCCTTGAAAATCCAACCTGTTTCAATCTGCTGTATTCTGAAAAACTGAACGGTCACATTATTCTCGACCTGAACCCTTCCATCATTTATCCAATCGTCGATCGTCTGCTTGGAGGGGGAAAAGCCACTTCCCACAATTTTCCGAACAGGCCGCTAACAGAAATCGAGTTGAAGCTCGTTTCCCGTATTACCAAACTGGCCATTGAAGCTCTGGATAATTCATGGAAGAATATCAGCGAGCTGGAACTGAGCGTTTCACAAATTGAGAGCAATCCCCAACTGGTTCAGATTGTCCCTCCGAACGAGGTGATTGTGCTGATCAGTTTTGAGATCACCATGGGAGAAATGCGCGGGATCATGAATCTGTGCATTCCATTCAATACCATTGAACCGCTTGCCGGGAAACTCTCCTCGGATACCTGGTCAGCCTATACGAAACATGAAATCACTCCGGAAGAACAGGCCCAGCTGGAAATTGGTATCGGGACTGCTAAAGTTGAGGTGGTGGCGACCCTGGCGGAAACCGAACTGACCGCAGCTGATTTGATCAATCTGAATGTGGGGGATGTCATTCTTACCGAACGGGATGTCAGCCGTGGGATTACGATTCAGGTAGAAGGACAGCCGACCTACACGGCAGAAATTGGCCAGCTCAAGGGACACAAGGCGTTCCAGGTACGCGAGCCACTCTTGCAGCGAAAAGAGATCATTGAACAAC
>JALWSL010000804.1 GCA_027080405.1 Planctomycetaceae bacterium | reverse complement strand
GTTTGATTTACGATCAGGGCAAATTGTGGGTACTGGCACCGCCGCAGTTGGTGCTGTTTCATGATGACGATCTCGATGGCGTCGCGGATCGGAAAGACGTTTTGATTGAAGGAATCAGCACCAAATATATCGGAATACGCGGTGCAGATCATACAACAAACGGAATCCGCATGGGGATTGATGGCTGGATTTATATCGCTGTAGGAGATTACGGCGTGGTCGCTGCCAGGGGGACGGATGGAACCGTTCTGAATCGGCGAGGAGGCGGTATCATTCGCGTTCGTCCCGATGGAACCGAGATGGAATTTTTCGCCTGGGGACTCAGAAACATTCTCGATGTCTGTATCGATCCGTGCATGAATATCTTCACGCGAGATAACACCAACGATGGCGGCGGCTGGGATATCCGTGTCAGTCATATTTTGCAGGGGGCGGAATATGGATATCCGTCGTGGTACGCGAATTTCGCGGAAGAGATTATGCCTCCGCTTGGCGATTACGGCGGCGGTTCCGGGTGCGGCGGGATGTATTTTCACGATCTGAGTTGGCCCGCTCCGTTCAACGATGCCCTTTACACCTGCGATTGGGGGCGCAGCGAAGTTTATCGACACAATTTGCCTGCCCATGGCCCGACGTTCGATCCGCATCAGGAAGTCTTTTTGAAGATTCCACGTCCGACAGATATCGATGCGGATGGACGCGGCTTGATGTACGTGAGCAGTTGGAAGAACGGAAAATTCGCTTACGATGGTCCCAATGTCGGGTTCGTGGCTCAACTGCGTCCGAAAAATTATCTGCCCAAACCGTTCCCGCGATTGAATGAGTTGGACGATGCCGAGCTGGTGAAGATGCTCCGTTCATCCTCTGCGGTTCGGCAACTGCATGCACAGCGTGAAATACTGCGGCGTGGCCCCAAGGAACAGACGAATCAACTGCTGTGGAGTATTCTCGCTGACAGGAACGCTCCCCGATATGCACGCTCTGCGGCGATCTTTACTTTCAAGCAACTCAACGGCAAAGATGCCAATGCACAACTCCTTGAAGCGGTGCGGTTCCCCGAAATTCGTGATCTGGTCTTGAAAGCGCTCACGGATCGCAAAGCAGGGTTAAAGGAGCTGCCATTGGAACCGTTTATCGACGCGTTACACGGTAAAGACCCGCATGTCCAGGCGCAAGCCTTAATTTCGCTGGCAAGATTGAACCGCCAGGAGGCCGCTCCATCGGTATTGCCGTTGACAAAACGAACGCAGGGGGAACTTCCGCCGCCGACCCGGGATCAACATAAACAACCCGATCCCGGACGTGTCATTCCGCATCTGGCTGTCAGAACGCTTGTCAAACTGAAGGCATCGAAAACGTGTCTGGAAGGTTTGGATGGTTCGTTCCGGGACGGTGCGTTATGGGCGTTGAAATATATGCACGACCCGCAAGTGGTCGAGGCGTTAATTCAGAATGTGAAAAATGAATCGGACCCCAAACGACGCGAAGAAATTCTGGCTCTGCTGATTCGCCTCTATTTCAAAGAGGGGAAATATACCGAAGGTTGGTGGGGCACACGTCCCGATCATTCCGGCCCTTACTTTATGAGTGAAACCTGGCTGGCCACTCCACAAATTGCAGAGGTCGTCCGTCAAGCCTATCTCGACCCGAAACATTCTGTCAGTCAGACGTTTCTCAAACAGCAACTGATTCGCCACAAGGTGAAAATCGATGGACTGCCGGAGTGGACGGAAAAAGAAGCGAATGAAATCAACGAAAACAAACCGATCTCCCTTCCGAAAGTTGATCCGAATAACAAAAACCAGATTGCGAACATCCCGTATGAAGAAACATTTGCCCGCGTGATGAAAGCGAAGGGGGTACTGAAGGATGGAAAAAGATTGTTCATTTCCCAATCCTGTAATGCGTGCCACACCACTGCAGAGGGGCAAACGCCGAAAGGGCCGCATCTGGTCGATATCGGCAAACGATACAAGCGGGAAGAACTGATCGAATCGATCCTCAAACCGTCCGCCAAAATTGCTCAGGGGTTTGATACTTACGTTTTCATCATGGAAGATGGAAAACAGTATGTCGGCTTTGTGACCAGCGAATCGGCTGAAACGATCCATATCCGCAAAAACGACGGCGTCGCGGTCGAGCTGATTCTGGATGAGATCGAATTCCGCAAAAAACAGGAACAATCAATGATGCCGATCGGCCTGGTCAACAATCTCACTCCGGAACAACTCGCCTCACTGGTCGACTATTTGAATTCATTGCGATCAGATAAAAAGAACGGAGGAAAGAAGCAGAAGAAGTAACACGGCTTCAATTATTGAAGAAGCGATGAGTGTAACTGCAACGTGAAAACCTGCAACGAGTTACGCCATGCATGTTTCATGCGGCACACTTTGTCGGAGCGCTGGAAAGACGGAGCGTTGGAAAGATGTGTTGAAAACGGACGTAATAAAACAACAGGCCACGCTACCAACGCGGCCTGTTGATCTCAGAAGGTGTTTTAAAAATCAGTTTTTGGTTCTTGCGAGGCGTTTTGACATCAACGCAATCATGGCAATGTAAGTCAACGC
>JALWSL010000803.1 GCA_027080405.1 Planctomycetaceae bacterium | reverse complement strand
ATGTACGCCGCAGAGCGATCGACCTTGGTTGAATCCTTCCCACTGAAAGCGCCACCGCCGTGACGCCCCCAACCACCGTAGGTATCGACAATAATTTTTCGCCCCGTCAATCCGGTATCGCCATGCGGGCCACCAACAATAAACTGCCCGGTTGGATTGATATGATATTTTGTTTTATCACTCAGGAACTTATCCGGCACGACATCCTTGACAATTTCGTTAATCACATATTCTGCAATTTCTTTCTGGGAAATATCTGGAGAGTGCTGCGTCGAAACAACGATCGCAGAAATCCCCACCGGACGGTTGCCATCAAATTCGACAGAAACCTGTGACTTGTTATCAGGGCGAATCCAGCTCACTCCTTCTTTCTGGCGTGCTTCGGTCAAGCGGTTCAAAATGCGATGCGACAACGCAATCGGAACAGGCATGTATTCCTCGGTCTGATTGCAGGCAAACCCGAACATCAATCCCTGATCGCCCGCTCCGTCGCGGTCTACACCCATCGCGATATCACTCGATTGCGAATGCAGTTTGACAAGCACTTTGCACGTATCCGCATTGAAGCCGATATCATCACTGGTGTAACCGATTTCGCGAATGACTTTTCGAGTGACCGCTTCGTAATCGACATCCGCATTGGCGGTAATTTCACCAGCCAGACAGACGAAGTCAGTCGTGCACAACGTTTCGCAGGCCACGCGAGCCATCGGATCCTGTGCCAACAACGCATCCAGAATCCCGTCAGAAACCTGATCCGAAACTTTATCCGGATGCCCCATGCTGACAGATTCACTCGTGAAAAAATAATTCGCCATGTTCTTCCTCAAAAATCAAACCGTTTTCTAATTACAATCTGTATAGGTGCTGGACGCTGCGTTTCATCACCCAAAGCGACTTTCATCTTACCGGTTTACGCTTGTACTTAAAGTCTGCAAGAGGAAATCAAGCCGCTCTGGAGGAAATTGCCTCGCTTTCCAACCCCAGCATCCGTTCCAACTGACTCACCGTCTTATTGCTTGCCCCCCGTTTTGAAAGCACATACCCGCTTGCCGCCGCCCCCATTTCATGCCGTAACCCACTGTTTTCAATCAGGTTACGAACTCCCACCAGCAGAGCATGTTGATCCTCGACAACCAGGCATGCCTTTCGGCTGTTCAGTTCTTCAACGATATCAGCAAAATTCCAGGTGTTGGGGCCGAACAGGACTGCACAGCCATAAGCGGCTGGTTCCATCATGTTTTGCCCGCCGCGGTTAGTCAATGTCCCGCCCACATAGGCAATATCCGCCAGCCCCCAGCAGGCAGAAAGTTCGCCCAACGTGTCGAGAAGTAGCACTGTTTTTCCGTCTGCTTTTCTCGTCCCTGCTTTTGTCGGCTCGGTATCTGTCGTCTCGGTGTTTTGCTGCCCTGCTTCAGATCGTCTGAGTAATTGGCAGCCGTTCTGTTTGACCAGATTCGCCACTTCTTCAAACCGTTCCGCATGGCGGGGGGCAAGAATCAATCGCAGTTCGGGGAAGGATGAACGCAGTTGCTTCCAGGTTTCGAGAACAATCTGTTCTTCCGGGGCATGGGTGCTTCCCGCCATCAGGACGAGCGAATTTTCTTCCAGTTGGAACGCGGCTCGCAATTCGCAAACGGTCTTGGCACGGCGATCTGTCATTAAGCGATCAAATTTCATCGAACCGACATCGTGCAGACAGGCCGGATTGGCACCGAGTGCCTCAAACCGTTTTTTATAGAGATCATTCTGCACCGCGATGCAACCGAACGGTTGTAGCAATGGTCGAACCAGTTTTCGAATCCGCGAATAACCACGAAAACTTTTCTCCCCCAGGCGTCCGTTAATAATGGCAGCCGGGATGTTTCGGCGGTGTGCTTCATCAATCAGATTCGGCCACAATTCCAGTTCGACCAAAACAAAACCGCTGGGGCGAATCCGATCAAAAGCCCTGCGAACCGCCCAGGTAAAATCGAGCGGACAGTAACATAACAGACAATCCTTGAATTTATCCTGCGCGACCTGCAAGCCGGTATTGGTTGTCGTGCTGATGACGATATCCCATTCGGGATGCTTTTCCTTCCAGCTGGCGACAATCGGTTCAAGTTGCAACACCTCACCCACACTGACCGCATGAAACCATAAACAGGGGGCATCGCCAGTTCGGGCGGGAAGATTCCCCCACAATTTTTGCGACCAGCCGTCGCGATATTTCCCCTGCGTCCATCGGCGATAGAAAAGAATCGGCGATACGGCCAGGATCAAAAGCAGATAAACAACGTTCAACAAATAACGCATCAGGGAATCCATTCCCAATAAATGTTTTTAACCCATCTCCCCTTCAGGAACCGGAGAGTGCGTCACGAGGCAACGATGACAGGCACTCCGCATCTGGTGCGTCTCAACGCACCCGACGTACTGTATATTTCGCCCCCACTACTCCGACTATCCAACTACTCTGGCAAATGGGCAAACCGGTTACGCCTTGCCGTGGCACTTCTTGTATTTTTTGCCGCTGCCGCAGGGACAAGGATCATTTCTACCGACTTTTTCGATTCGATTTCGGATCGGTTCAAT
>JALWSL010000802.1:943-2578 GCA_027080405.1 Planctomycetaceae bacterium | reverse complement strand
CAGTTATTCGCGACTGGGTCGGACACGTTGACCGAAAGACACTCCAGCACTACACCCACATCGCCAATCAGGCGTCTCAGATGGCGATGAAAAAACTGAACCAGTAAGCAGACGGCCAGTTGGCTTAACCTTCCAACCCAGGATAAAATACTCGGACACAAACCAATCTGTTTGAACAGGTCTCAACCTGAAAGCAATCTTACCACTTTATCAAGAAAAGGACATGACAATGTGTAACGTTTCGGTTCAGTACAAAAACAGTACAAAAACAGATTCTTCAAAACCCGAAAACCTTTTCGGGCTACAAAACAAGACGTTTACGCAGCCCCAAGGGATCAGGAGCGGAGAGAACGGGATTCGAACCCGTGATACGGTTTGACCCGTATACCGGATTAGCAATCCGGCGCTTTCGTCCACTCAGCCATCTCTCCAAGTGTGTCGTGTGGCAGATATTAACGTCTGTTGAGTTGGCTTTGCAAGTCTGATATTGGCAGGAAACAGACTGGAGGCAGATTCTTTGATACTCCGACCTGGATATTGGTTCGGTTTTGTTTACGGATTGGCGAGGAAATGGCAGATATCGCCGTCTTGCATGACATATTCTTTCCCCTCGATGCGTAGTTTCCCAGCCTCCCGGATTGCCTTTTCACTCCCAAATTCCTCCAGGTCATCCAGCGAGTAAACTTCCACACGAATGAAGGCTCGCTCAAAGTCGGTATGGATAACGCCTGCCGCCTGCGGAGCCTTGGCTCCAATAGGAATGGTCCAGGCACGAATTTCCTTCGGGCCACAGGTGAAATAACTGTGATACCCGAGTGCCTTGTAGGCGGCTCTGGTCATCACGTTCAAAGCGGGTTCGCTTAAACCGAGAGATTGCAGCATTTCCCGGCGTTCCTGCTCATCCTCGATTTCGCACAGTTCCGCCTCGATCGATGCGCAAACAGGTACAACAGTCCCTCCTTCTTCTTTGGCCCGATCACGCAATTTTTGAACGTGATCAGATTCGCCCAGCAAATCGTCATCTGAAACATTGGCCAGATAGAGGACTGTTTTGGCAGTCAGAAACAGATAGCCATTGAGGATTTTCTGATCCTCTGCGTCGTTCAGCTTCAAATTGCGAATCGGCTTGCCACTGTCCAAAAGTGATTGGCACTGCTCAAGAATTTCCAGTCTTTTCTTTGCTTCTGCATCGCCGGTCCTCGCTTTTTTTTGTGCCCGTTGCCGAGAGGATTCAACTGTTTGCATATCGGCGAGAATAAGTTCGGTATCGATTGTTTCGACATCGCGGAGCGGGTTGACATCCCCATCGACGTGGATGACGTCATCATTTTCGAAACACCTGACAACATGGATGATTGTATCGACTTCACGAATATTGGAGAGAAACTTGTTCCCGAGCCCCTCTCCTTCGGAGGCCCCTTTGACAATGCCAGCAATATCAACGAGCTTGAGAACTGCAGGAATAATTTTTTCTGTTGGCATGTATTTGTTAATGGTATGCAACCGCATATCGGGAACCTCGACGATGCCGATATTCGGTTCAATTGTGCAAAATGGATAGTTTTCACTTGCAATACCAGCGGACGTCAACGCGTTGAACAGCGTCGATTTTCCGACATTAGGCAACCCAACAAT
>JALWSL010000802.1:0-933 GCA_027080405.1 Planctomycetaceae bacterium | reverse complement strand
TGGGAGAATCGTACTCCAGTAGTCAAGAAATCATCCGGGGAAATTTATGTCAGGCGGCATTGTATCGATCCCCCGGCAAAGAACCAATCGTGCCCCGGGATGTAAGTCCAAAATATGAGTAATGAAGCGGGGGCAACGACATTGGGTCGGTTTGTCAAAACAGAGATCTCTCCCAACAGGCCAGTCCCGACTGGTTTGAGAACATATTGAAACCGGTTTATTCGCAGACAAGAGGGGCGGTTTACGTTAAAATCCTGGAAAATAATCGACATAAGCCTTGTCACGGCAAATGGAATCAGGGTAAACATACACACTGCCGGGTTGCATGCGAGCTATCGTGCATTCTACCATGTCCAGGATCGAGTGGGTTGTAAAAGAGTCTGATCAAACGTGACCGAACGCCAGCAAATTCTGTTTCTTGGCCAAACTGAAGACGAATCGTGCAAGGCATCCGATTCCTTAAGTGAGTGTTACGATCTCATCCCGTGCAGCGATCTTTCCCAACTGACCGATGCGCTTCGCCGCAGCGATACGGTTGGGTTGTTGGTCGACGATCTTTCCGTTTCTCCAGGCAAAGAGCTTGCCTACTCTCTGGAAGCAATCAATTCACACCCCAATGGGTTGGTTCTGCTCGACGATGACCTGAGTATCCTCTGGCATAACCGTGCTCTTCCAGAGGTTCTTGAAAGGAGAGCCGATTTTACCGGCAAGAATTTTTACGAAATTTTTGGTGATGTCGAGGTTCAGGATCAGCAAGCCTGTCCATTCATGTTGGCAAGAAGCTCTCACTCGAGTATCACCAATACATTCCGTGTGGGGGACAAGCATTATTTCAAGATACAGGTTTGTACCGTTGGAGGTGATGAAGAAAGCGAAGCCGAAGCTGAACAGAAGAAGAAACCAGTCTTTTTGGTGGTCATCCGAAATGCAACC
>JALWSL010000801.1 GCA_027080405.1 Planctomycetaceae bacterium | reverse complement strand
GTGCGTACGCTTCAGCGGTTGGTATGTACCACGGACCGCCATCGCCATAGCCTGCCACGCAGGTAAAACGGTCTTTGTGCAACACCTGTGTGCGTAATTGATATTCGACAAACGGCTCTGCAGGCAGGTGAACAATGGAAAGATTATTGATGTGTAAACCGCTCAAGACAATCGGCAGCGGCTCTTTTTCGTGCAGTCGTTTGAGCCAGGCGAGAGTAAACGCCGGGCGGTTACGATGAACAACCCTTCTGCTTTTATCGGAAATTTGCCTCTGTAATTCATCAATGGAAAAAATATCGCGAGCCCGTGGAATCAGATTGTCCGTTTTCCATCGTAAGGTTGTAATCGGTTCCGGCTTCAGTCTGGACGATGCTTTTTCCATCGCCGCATACAGGCGTTCTGCCAGAATGCGGCGGTATTTATGTTCGCCGCTGTTGCTGTATTTGCCTGCATTGATGTTCCCAGCACAGCCCGTGAAATAAATCTGCAGGCAGTCCGGTGAATCGTGTTGCTGTTTCAGTTCCCGGGCGAGTCCCACGAAATCACTGGAAACGCGCCCCTGCTGACAGCAATAACTGATCGGATGCACGGCGTAATAATAGAAGGCGGCCAGCTTGGTTGATTGATGATAAAAGGCAATTGTTTTGAGCCAGGGATCAATCAGCCCCGTCGGTAAATCTCGAACGGCATCGCTGCTGGGTGAAACCGATCGATTCGTTTTCACGCGACCATCTTCACCTAAAATCCGACGATTGGAGGCAACCTGTTCGACCATTGCCTGTGATGTGGCGATGTGCGTCAACGGGGAAGCGGTTCTCAAGCACTCGTGAACGGTTTCTGTTGCACGCTTCAGACATCTGTAAAAGAACTTCTTATCAACATTATGAGGCAGGTCGCCTTCTGCCTGAATGATCGCTTCAGTGTCCAGGCAGACAAACGGGGCATCGTGTTGATGCACACACTGAACCGCGACGCGATCCGGAGTTGTCCCGGCTGCATCCGCCAAACATTTCCGCCAGGCGTAGTGGGCGTAATTGCAAATGCCCGTCCAATCAACCGCACAAAGGACAACCGGCTTTTCATTACCTGAAATAACAACCCCACGGGCGGAAAGCGGACTATCTACCGCGGTGACGGCGGGAATCCAGCCCCCACACAAGGCGTGCCCAGGCGGTGGGGTAACATCAAACTGAAATCTGGCAATGGAATAGGGCATGGGCAGAAAACCGGTGACACCCTGTCAGTAAGGGATAGACATCAAAAATAACCAGTCGGAGGGCAACAGGCAACGATCCTTTTTCATTCCCTGGAGGTTGTCTCGGATTTCGTCTGCAATTTATCGGCTGCATCCGATTGGATGACTGTTCCCTGGGCAAAGCTTTGACCGATGGTCAATTTCATTCGTTGACCTCCCGATTCAATGATGGCGCTATCCTGTTCGATTTGGACGACACGTCCGGAAAGAGCAACCGTTTCGAAGGCCCCCTGTGGTGGCACCTTGATGACGCGCCCTGTTATCAATTCGGTAATCCAGGCAAGTGGCCTGCCATTTCGGCTGGTCACTGCACTGAGGATGGTCAACTTCATCGGATCCTGATTGTTGACACCGATCCCAAACAGATTGTCCCGGGCGATGATGGCGTAATCGCGTGGATCGGCCGAGGCGAGCCATTTCGCCTTTCCCGTATTGAGCGACTTCCTTTTGGAACCGGGGATGATCAGTGCTTCAATTCCGAGCGAAATATCGAATTGTCCCGAATTTCCCACTGGCGTGATGCGAACGGATTTTATTTCGTGCAATTGATCCGAGTTATAAAACCGGAACAGGGCATTCGTCAGTTGCAGCAGCGTTCCCCTGGCTTTTACATCGAAGGGCATCGCTCGGTACAGTCCGTAACGGTTGGCTGGTGCCCCGGAACCAACCGTCGCGTTTTGCAATTTCGCTTCACGAATCACCTCCAGCAGCCAGTTGCGATAAAGCGACCGGGCCGTTTCGACATCTGACGGAAGTGATTTCTTTTTCCAAAGTTCGATCTTCTTGCCCGCCACACGGGCCTCGGAAAGCAGCTTTTCCCGTTTTTCAATATCTTCCTGAAGTGCTTCCTGCTCGCTTCGAAGTTTTTCCAGCGGGGCCTGAATCATGGAATTGAGTACGTAATCTCCCAACTGGAAAAGTCCCAACAGCAGCAGAAACGCCAATAGAATATGTTGTCTGGTCGGCTTCACGAGCGCACCTCCGCCACTTTCTTTTTTATCTTCGCTTTGGGGGAAGCTGCTCCGCTTTTCGCCGATTTTCCTTTCGTTTTTTTCGTGCTGTGGCTTCTTCGGGCAAGTTCTTCTTCGGTCAGATGACTGATATATTTTTCGCGGGGTCTGCTCCGAACGGTCATGGTCGTTTGAAAAGTCCAGATGCTTTTCTTCCCCTGTTTCCGTTCACGAATACCCGGCGTTTTCAATTGGTGATACTGATCGTGGAGAGCGACTTCCATCTGGCGGATTACTTCCGGAGACCTGCCCGTTCCGCTGAAAGAGACAACAGCTCCTTTTTGTGTCGGCGTAGCGGTAAACTGTTGCAACGAC
>JALWSL010000800.1 GCA_027080405.1 Planctomycetaceae bacterium | reverse complement strand
AATCCTCTGCATCGATCCCACGCAGTTTGCGGATCGGCCACATGATCCCTTTGCCAACTGCATCGTAAAAACTGTGCACCGAAGCTTCCCAACCGGTTCGCTGTTCTTTCCACCAGCGACGGATCTCCGCGACGACAACACGATTCGGAATTTTGGGCCAACTGACATTTATTTCCCGCAACCGTTCGGTCAGGCGGTTCCAGGCGTCGCCATGAACTCCCGCCCGCTGCCTGATCTCCGACAGATAATGCGGAATTCCTGCTCGCGAATCCTGAAGAGAGGCCATCGCCCCGCGCAAGGATCGCAACTTGATTTCTTCAAACCGCAGCGTCGAAATATCCTGCATCAAATTACGGGCAGACTGTTCGACTCCCGGCTGATCATCCAACGACGAAAGATCGCTGCTGGCAGGCCAGTTTCGATGAAAAAAAGAAAGTCTGTTCTCTTCGGCCGCTCTGCGATCATGCGGGGCAACGTATACGAATTCAGGAGAAACGCCCGTTTCCTGACAGAATGTTTCGAGCCAGGCTGGCCAGTAGGCATCATCATCGGGCAGCAGACATTGGTTGAACACGACAAGAATCGCTTTATCTTCGGCGGCGGCGGTTCGAAAGAACTTCTTAACGGCTGCGTCGTTATATTTCTGCTGGGTCAGTACGGCAATGAGAACATCAGCGGCACGGCGGACTTTGTCGGCCCGATTCCAGTTGATTTCCGCATCGCTGTCGATATCGGGAGTATCGAGCAGCAGCAGATTTTCCGGTCCATCACCAAGTTCCCGCCAGAACAGGATATCGCGGTCAGTCAGTTTCAGAGCATCGTCTGCGTTATCGGAATGCTGCAATTCGAATTCGGAAAAAACGGTTTGCAATAGTTCCGGATTGGCCAAACGGGACGGGACGAGGCAGGTGGGATGTTTGGTTCCAGAAGCAAGCGGGCTGGTTGCGGAGGCCTTCATGCCGCAGAGATGGTTGAAAATGACGCTTTTACCAATGTTTGTCCCACCCACCACGGCTACAACCAGATAGCTGCTGTCGTTCAGTTGAGGCAGCAATTTTTGTGTGATCAACTGATACCATTCGGCCTGGTCACACTCGGGCAAATCGAGCAACTGCGCACGCGCAGCCAGCTTGTCTACCAACTGCTTCAGTTCCGTAATTGTCCGGGCAACATCCTGCATCGCCTTCACGTGTCGAGTTCCTGCATAGAATGTTTATTCATATTTCATGGGGCGGGCTGATGGAAAACCGTTCCTTCTCTTTCCATCATATCAAAACAGAAAAACCGTCATGAAAGCCATGTTTTTACGCCAGCGTTTCTCTTTGCGCCGATTTATCGCCACAATGCCCCTATCCCGGCACTCCTTTCGTCTGTCAAACCGCTCATCTGTTTAACCAGTCATCTGTTTAACCGGCTTTCCTGCAGATTAAACCGGGGAGGTGTCGGGCGCGTCCATTTTAACGTCTTTTCTCCTGCTGATCAGATGCAGTTCGTGAAAACGGGGAATATTTCATGGGAACGAACATCTTTTTTCTGGTGGGCCGCTTTGAAGAGGCCGAGTTTGCCAGGCTGGCCGCTTCCGGTTTGTTCTGATTCGTTTTTTTCGCCTTCTGCCTGACAGAAACTTCCGGACTGCCCGACTTGCGGGCTTCGATTACCGGCTCGGAACCTGATTCTGCTCCATCTGATTCTGCTCCATCTGATTCTGCTCCATCCGTCGGAATAACCAGTTTCATGTTCAGTTTGAGCTGATCGGGACCGGAAAGAACGTCCCGGTTGGCCTCGTAAATCTCCATGTAGCGAGAGGCTGATCCCAGATATTTTTGAGCGATTCCGCTGAGTGTATCCCCCGGTTGGACAATATGCGTTCGAGATTGCCCACGCGATGGTTTCTTTTGAAAGTTGGCCCTGACGGTTCGGATGCGTCCGTTTTTTTGCGGTTCAACCCGGGATTTGGCTGGCCCTTTGCGATCGGGAGTTTCAACTGATGGAATAATCGGTTGGGGAACGGCCTTGTCTTGCAGCGGGGCGTTCCCGGGGGGCCGGAGACTCATCGCAAGATATTCTTCAAGTTCCTGGTGAGACTCAATCGATTCTTTTGTATCGATCCCTGGAAGAAATGGTCGCAGGCGATACTCGGCAATGAGCTGATTCAATTCGTTCTCATCCTGCAGCGGTGGCAGCGCAACTTCCCCGTCTGGTTGTCGCCGAAAGCAGAACGCTCCCGCGAAACCGATAATCATGATCAGTATCGTGAATCCAACTTTTTGTTCTCTGGGCATATGTTCTACTGACAGATGAAGCAGGCTTCCGAAAAGTCCGGCTTTCCATTTCATCGACTCTCCAGCAACACCGAGCCATTATTGATCAACAGAAGCTGTCTGTTGCGATAATTGAAAGCAGAAAACAACAACTGCGCACATCCTGCGGGGCAAGTTGTATCAACGAGTTCGATTCGACCGGTAAAAACGAACGGTCCGGTCGTAACAGCAATCAGTGGGCAATACCATGAAAACCGGGCATGGGCTACGACTTCCCGATAATCTTTCCGAGCAACCTGCGAAAAAGATTTCTGCCACT
>JALWSL010000799.1 GCA_027080405.1 Planctomycetaceae bacterium | reverse complement strand
TGATTGTACTTTGCGACGCCGATGGCGTTATCGATATAACACCATCAGCATTGAGCAGACGCACAGGGATTCCAATCGAAATCATCGAAGCCGGGATCAAGGTTCTGGAGGCTGATGATCCGCATTCACGAACGCCCGACCACAACGGCAAAAGAATCAGGCGAATAGCTGATCATAGACCGTGGGGGTGGATCATTACTAATCACAAAAAATATAGAGACATGCGCACCGCCGATGACCGGCGGGAATACATGCGGGAATACATGCGAAAGAAACGAGAATCCGAAAAATCAGAGTTAACAAAGTTAACAGAAGCTAACACGAATTCACGGGAGCCACATGTTAGCCAGTTAGCCGATACAGAAGCAGAAGCAGAAGCAGATCTTTCTTCCCCTAAAGGGGAAGAAGGCGACAGCAAGCCGCCGCCCTGTCCGCATCAGGCGATTATTGACTTGTATCATGAAACCCTACGTATGTGCCCCAGAGTCAGGGAGTGGAACAAAACTAGACGTGGTTACTTGCAAAGCCGTTGGCGAGAAAAAGCAGAGCGGCAAGATCTGGACTGGTGGGGGAAGTTCTTCGGCTATGTCGCAACCTCCAAATTTTTGACCGGTCAGTGCGAAGGGCGAAACGGATCGCCGCCTTTTGTCGCCAGCCTTGAGTGGCTGCTGAAACCAAATAATTTCGCGAAAGTAATTGAGGGACGATACGAAAACAGGAGTTCAGCCGCATGAACCGGAATCAGCTTTTCAGTATCGAAGCGGAACAGTCCGTCCTCGGCGGTTTGATGATCGACAATTCGACTTGGGATCAGGTTGCCGACAAACTTTCTGTTGATGATTTCTCTCGGCGTGATCATCGTTTCATTTTTGAGGCGATCGCAGCGCTCTCGGGTGCAGGCCAGCCCTTTGATCCGATAATCCTGAAGGAATGGCTGGACGGACACGGCAAGCTGGATGAAGCGGGTGGGCTGGCCTATCTGGGTACGCTGTCCAATTGCACTCCGACGGCGGCCAATATCGCTGCCTACGCAAAAATTGTCCGTGACAAGGCGACCGAGCGACAAATAAATCAAGTCGGAACCCAAGTCGTGGAGCTTGCGTACGAACCCAATGAGATCGCTGAGAAACTGGACAAAGCGCAGAGTTTAATCATGTCACTCACTGCTGGGCGGCATTGTGGTAGTGGTCCAGTCGTCATCGGCGAAGGCCTGGCAAAAGCTATTGACGACCTCGATTTTCGATTCAATAACGGTGGCGCAATCACTGGGCTGGAAACCGGCTTTGCCGATCTTGATAGAAAGACCGCTGGGCTTCACGCCGGTGATCTTGTGATTCTTGCCGGTCGGCCAGCAATGGGGAAAACGACTATCGCGATGAACGTAGCGGAGCGTGTCGTTCTTGCCGGTAATGCCGTGGCCGTCTTCAGTTTGGAAATGTCGCGAGAGCAGCTCATTGAGCGGCAGATCGCGGCGTTGGCTAAGGTTGATTTTCAGCACTACCGGACAGCACAACTTGAGGAATCCGAGTGGACACGCATCACCGCGGCGATAGGGAAGCTTCAGGATGCCCCGTTAATTATTGACGATACACCGGCATTAACTATAACAGAACTGCGAGCGCGTTCGAGACGGTTGAAACAGATGCATAACATCGAGCTCATTGTCGTGGACTACCTCCAACTCATGACAGGTCAGGGTGAAAACCGGAACCTGGAAATCACAAAAATCAGCCAGGGCTTAAAGGCGCTGGCCAAAGAACTCAACGTGCCGGTGATCGCTTTGTCACAGCTTAACCGTGGACTGGAGGGTCGCCCCAACAAGCGGCCGATCATGTCGGATCTGCGTGAGTCGGGTGCGATTGAGCAGGATGCCGATGTGATCGCAATGCTGTACCGCGACGAGGTTTACAACGAAGACAGCCCGGCAAAAGGGCTGGCTGAGTTGATTATCCGAAAACAACGCAACGGGCCCACCGGCACAGTGAATCTGGTTTTCCGGGGAGACATCCTGCGATTCGAGAATTACGCGGGGCAGATGCCCGATACAAACACGGTACAACACTCAAAAAAATACACAGGCGGTTTCGATTACGAGTCCGTTAACTGATAACCGGAGATTTTCAAATGAATCAAAAATTTTACGATTACAGCGACCTGAGCACCCATGCGCTGACAGCGGTCGAGACCGTAGTTAATTTGCTGAAGCAAATGGACGCGGATGCTCTTGCAACCATGATTCTGGGGGTCTCGGCTTATCAGGTTGAGTTTGAAATAAATCACTCGGGTGAGGTTGATGCCACTTCTGCGGATGACCTGTGGCTTGAGACGGCTGGGAGAATATTGCGCTTGCTTAACGAACAGAATTTACCACGCTGGAGTTCTGCTGAGCGGCTGCATTGACGAGATAAAAATTCGTGAAGCTAAAATTTCAAGGTGGAAAACCAACGGGAGATATGAAAAATGTACAAAAGTAATTTTGACCTGCTGATCGACAAGCTCGCGGCAGAACGTCGTAACCGGCGCAATGCGGCACCTGATATTTTTCAGCTACAGAAGAGCTCGGCGGCCAACAAAATGTATCTTGAAAGCCTGGCCAAGTCCA
>JALWSL010000798.1 GCA_027080405.1 Planctomycetaceae bacterium | reverse complement strand
CCCGTTGAACCGATTCAAACCCATTACATGCGGGTTGCAAAACCGCGCGGGCAACTTGCACAGAATTATCCGAACGCCTGGGATCCCGATCTGGAAAAACTGACGCTGGCGGTGATGGAAGAAAATCGCAGGTATCAAAGAATTCGTAATGCCAGATTATTGAAACAGCTCGAACTGAAGCGTGAAAAAGGCCGCTGGAAATGTGATGAAGAATTGAGCAAAATTACCGGTGGGCTCAGCTATGAGGAAATGGTTGAACTGGCAGAAAAAGCAAATTTTCGTCATGCGATGTGGCAAATGGGTGAAGCGATCGTCAACCTGTATGAGCAGGTAATCAACGCGCAGCCGCTGTTACAAAAATTGCCGGTTAATGACGATCCAGATTGGGAAACCTTGACGAAACGATGGATGCGGAAATAATTTCAACACGCTTGTGTGAAATCGCTTCAGGGCGAAATGGGAAAAAATCGTCTTTTTTTTACACGAGATGCGCTTTTATGGGGTAGTGCCTGTCGAGACCTGGTGCAGAGATGTACCCGATAAGGCTCGCTGCGCGTTGTACTTGCACCCGATGTCACCCCTTTTTTTGAGGATTGAAGTTGCGCCAAGATGAGATTTCCGTGGAAAACTGTCCTGTTTCTTTGCCTGCTTGCCACTGGAACTGCACTCGGTTACCAGCCTGCGCTCAAATATTGGAAAAGCAGAAACCGACCGGTCTTTCGAACAAAAAAAGTGACCACAGGTGATATTGTTTCCACTGTCAATTCGACAGGAACGATCAAGCCGGTACTTTCTGTGCATGTCGGCTCTTTTGTCTCCGGCCCGATCACCCAACTTCACGTTGACTATAACGATGAAATGAAAAAAGGGGATTTGCTGGCGGAGATCGACCCCCGTATCTACAAAGCGAGTGTGGAACGGGATAAAGCAGGCCTGGCAACAAGAGAGGCAGATTTGCTGCGCGTCAAGGCGCGGTTGCAGAACGCGATCAACGATGAAAAACGGGCCTTGGGGTTGCGAAGCGACAATCCCGATTTTATATCCGGGACGGAAATGGACAAATACCGATTTGCCCGCATGGCGCTGGAGGCAGAGCTTGAGCTTTCTGAAGCGGCGATCAAACAGGCACAGGCCAATTTGAACAACTCGCTGGCCAACCTGGGTTATACGAAAATCACCTCGCCTGTTGACGGAATCGTCATCGATCGGAAAATCGATCCCGGGCAAACCCTGGCCGCCCAGTTTCAAACTCCGGAGTTGTTTATTATTGCCCCGGAAATGCGAAAGGAAATGCACATTTTCGCTTCTGTGGACGAGGCTGATATCGGAATGATCCGCACAGCCAAAGAAGCGGGGGAGCGGGTGGAGTTCACTGTCGATGCCTATCCGGGCGAGTTGTTCGAAGGCGTGATTCATCAAATCAGGCTCAGTTCCACCACGACGCAAAATGTTGTGACCTATCCGGTTGTCGTTTCGACTTCCAACGAGGAACTGAAACTGCTCCCCGGCATGACGGCTGATATTTCTTTTCGCGTCGAAGAACATAAGGGAGTTACCAAGGTGCCGAATGCGGCTTTGCGCTTCTTTCCCAAACGGGAATATGTTCGCGAAGAAGATCGGAAGTTGCTTGACGGTGTCGATTCCTCCGATGAAGACCGCCAGAATGCGGAGTCCCAACCTGCTGATGCCAAGGCGAAAGCATCGGTCAAACATCGGAAAAGACATGTTTGGGTCAAGGAAGGAGAGTTTCTCCGGGCGATCGAAATTGAAACAGGGCTCAGTGACTATCGGTACACAGAATTGATCTCGGGAGAGATCAAACCGGGACAGGAACTCGTTGTTGGAGTCAAGTAAACATCAGGCATCAAACACTGGAGTGTTGATAATTGAGGGCGTTGAAATGGAAGCGTCATGGGGCGTCCGACAGAACTTTTTCATTGATGAATTTGATTGAACAGCCGTTATGACAACGATTCGCATTGCCATTCGTGCTTTATTGAAAAACAAGATGCGTGCCATCCTGACGGTTCTGGGAGTCGTGATTGGGATCGCCGCGGTCACAACGATGGTATCGATCGGCCAGAGTGCAGGACAGTTGATTCAGGATCAGTTCCAGGCTTTGGGGACAAATGTCATTGTGGTGATGCCCAAACGGAGTCGGCGGGGAGGAGTTCGACAGGGAAATATGCCCACGCTCACCGCTGGTGACAGTGACGCGATTGCGGAAGATTGCCCTTCTGTCCTGGCAGCTTCGCCCCTGATTGCTGCCGGGGGGCAGGTGATTCACGGTAATGACAACTGGAGCCCGAAGGAAATGTTTGGTGTTGGCCCCGATTATCTGCAGGTTCGCAATTGGGAACTTCGACTGGGAGGCTTCTTTGCAGAGCGGGATGTGCATGCCGCCGAGAAGGTTTGCGTAATCGGGCAGACGGTCGCAGAAAAACTGTTCCAGACGACAAGCCCCATCGGCGAAACGATCCGCATTCGCAACATCCCTTTTCGTGTCATCGGTGTGCTTGTGGCCAAGGGAGCCAATATCGTCGGAGATGATCAGGATGATGTCCTGCTGATGCCCTATACCACGGTGCGGAAACGGATTTAT
>JALWSL010000797.1 GCA_027080405.1 Planctomycetaceae bacterium | reverse complement strand
AGCCCGAACGGTGGCGGCGCACCAACCGGTGATCTGGCTCCGGCCATCGATGGAAAGTTTGGGTCTTTTGAGAACTTCCAGTCAGAATTCTCAAACGCGGCCGCAACGAGATTCGGCAGCGGATGGGCCTGGCTGAGTGTTGATGGCGGCCAGTTGCTCGTTGAGAGCACTCCGAATCAGGATACTCCTTTATCAGAAGGAAGAACTCCCATTTTGGGGCTCGATGTCTGGGAACACGCTTACTATTTGCACTACCAGAACCGCAGGCCAGATTATATTTCCGCATTCTGGAATGTTGTCGATTGGGATGCGGTAGCAGGCCGATTCAACGCGGCGAAGTGATTTTTCTGTTTCAGATGCCGCCCCGAATGGATGCGACAAAGCTCAAAACACCTCCGCAAAGCTCCTGCGGACTGTTTTGAGCTTTTAATTTGAACTCACAGTGATATCGAACCTGCATGGAGCGGTTGCCTCACGGGCGAACGATATGTATCGATAATGTATCGATTTCCACGAGACACATTTATCAGGCAGGGAGACAGGTGCATTCATTTTCCCGGTTAAGTTGCGCAGCTTTTTCTGAGGGCGGTCAAAATGTGATGCAAGCCAATCCATCCTTGGCAGAATCGAAATGCGTTGCAGTTGTAGCAGTTGTAACAGGGTTGATCGTGACAATATGGAACAGGTGAGACTGACTGCGACAACCGGGTTTGGTCTGGAGGCTGTTGTCGGGAGAGAGCTTCAGCGATTGGGGTACGAGGATCAGAGACGATCGGATGGTCGTGTTACCTTCGATGCACCAATCGAGGCGATCGCCAGATGTAACCTCCAGTTGAGGGCAGCCGATCGACTGTTGTTGCAGGTTGGACAATTCCCCGCGGGCGATTTCGACGCCTACTTTGATCAAATCCAGCAACTGCATTGGGAGCGCTGGATTCCCGCCGACGCCAGCTTTCCGGTGACAGGTTCTTCGAGGAAATCAGTGTTGAAATCTGTCCCCACCTGCCAGGGGATGGCCAAAAAAGCGATTGCAAACCGCCTGCAGTCCGTTTACCGCTGCAATCTTGAGGAAAATGGCCCTGCCTGTGCGGTTCAGTTCGAAATCCGGAATGATCTGTGTACGATCAGCCTTGATACATCGGGTGAAGGCCTTCACAAACGGGGATATCGATTACGTCGCGGAGTCGCCCCACTCCGGGAAACATTGGCAGCTTCGCTGGTGCAACTGAGCGTCTGGAATCGGGAACGGGTTTTTCACGACCCATTTTGTGGAAGCGGAACGATTGCGATTGAAGCGGCGTTAATTGCACAGAATCAGGCTCCTGGGTTAAATCGTCATTTCGCCTGTGAGGGGTGGCCCACTTATCCTCGGGCTCTCTGGGAACAGGCGAGAACCGAAGCGCGGGACATGATCGACCACAGTGAATCGTCTCCCATCCTGGCAACTGACAACAACTACCACGTATTGAATGCAGCACGGGAAAACGCAGCCAGAGCAGGTGTTGAACAGCGGATCCATTTTCAACAACTCGATGTTTCCACATTGACGACGCAACGAAAATATGGGTGTCTGGTGACCAATCCCCCCTACGGAGAACGAATCGATGACGCCACAGAGGCTCACAAATTGTGGGCGAACATCGCAGAATTGTCTGAACGGTGGCCCACATGGTCGATGTTTGTGCTGGCCGGTTCCCGCGAATTCGAGAAAATATTCGGGCGCAAAGCGACGCGCAGAAGAAAACTGTACAACGGCCCGATAGAATGCACCTACTACCAGTATCTTGGGCCCAAGCCACCCCGCGTCACCCTCCGGCCAGACGAACCATAACCAGCGGGAAGGTGTCACCACTATCGAATCATGAAGAAAAGTGGCCTGTAGTCATCCGCCAGGGAAGTGCACATGTGTATCCCATGCCGTTTTTCTTCTCGAAAATGTTGGTTTTTGTCCCTGTTCTTCACTTTTTCGCTTGCATCGAACGGCTGGATCGTTATAGTTCCCGGCTTGCGAAAGATTGCCTGTGGCAATGATTCGGGGATCGTTTTCCGCGGTCTGCGTCCGTCAGGTTTTCGTGCTTGCGGGGTGAAATAATCCGCGCTAGCGTAGCTCAACGGCAGAGCTCCGGTTTTGTAAACCGGAGGTTGTGGGTTCGAATCCCACCGCTAGCTTTTGAGGTTCGCAATCGTTTTTTCGGATGTATTGATCCGTGAACCGGTTAAAAGAGGGGGTATTCCCGAGCGGCCAAAGGGGTCAGACTGTAAATCTGATGGCTCAGCCTTCACAGGTTCGAATCCTGTTACCCCCATTTTCGGGAATGGACATTGCGGGAATTTATAACGCGGGTGTAGTTCAATGGTAGAACTCCAGCCTTCCAAGCTGGTCGTGAGGGTTCGATTCCCTTCACCCGCTCTTTCGATTTTTCAGGTTGCCTCTCGATAGAGGTGTTTTGTTCGGCAGCGGTGCTGCTGTAGCTCAGCGGTAGAGCGCGTCCTTGGTAAGGACGAGGTCATGGGTTCAAGTCCCATCAGCAGCTTTTCGCCTGGTGGGGCGTGAGTCCCTGGGTGTTCTTTACTGATGGTGGCTGGCTCGCTTGAGGGGCTCGGGTTGG
>JALWSL010000796.1 GCA_027080405.1 Planctomycetaceae bacterium | reverse complement strand
GGCCTAAAATCGCCTTGGCCATAGCTCCGACCATTCCCGTGGTGCATAAGACATGCCTCAGTTCTTTCGTGGTCGCCGAGTGCCTGTCCGATGGCTCGATTTCACATCCACTCGCCAAACAGAGTAGAAGTAAAACCAATCCAAGCCGATAACGGATAGATGCCAACATTCGCATTAATCCAATAATGAATTTCATCGAAGAACCCACTTCTTTTTTGTCCAGATATTCTCTTGTATTTTGATTGATCGAAATAATATAGCACATGGCCTTAAAAAAAGACAAGGGTGTTAGGGATATTTCACATCGTACTTGTATATAAGGAGTTACGACCGTTGATTGCCTGCAGGCTGCAATGGCTGTTTCGCGTTTTTCAATCATGGTGCCCCTGTTGCTGCTACGTTATTGTTGAAAGTACAGCAGTCAGCCAGTTTTCCCAAGGGAGCTATCTGCTCCAGTTGCAATAACTGGACGTGACTACGCAGAATAATTCCCCGGAAACCAATACTGGATATTGACATCCACTATTGTTGGCGATAACCTTACTGTGTGGGGTTAGTGTGGGTTGCAACTCCATGCAGTTGCGGAGTGGGGCTTGTGCGCGTACTTTTGAACGGAGAGGATGAGAAACGGATTTTCCTTACCAGCGTATTTTCCTGCCAACGCCCAACATGGTTGGTCTGTTCTGATCACCGTAACCAAAATGAGATTTTCAAAAGTTTTCGCACCGTTCGCAAACCTTAACCGTTAGTAGTTCAATGAGAGAATGGGATGAGGTCGATATGAGACATCTTGTAATCCGCCTGCTG
Organism: Planctomycetaceae bacterium; assembly: GCA_027080405.1. Taxonomy (GTDB): domain Bacteria; phylum Planctomycetota; class Planctomycetia; order Planctomycetales; family Planctomycetaceae; genus Rubinisphaera. The sequence goes on along the minus strand of JALWSL010000796.1, from coordinate 1,804 downwards.
CTGGTGATTGCATTTGCGGCCGCCTGTGATGTTCGGTCAGCGAACGCCCAACTTGATTTCGAAGGCGAGCCGATCAATTATCTGGATGCTCCTTCGTCGGATCCGGTTGCCCAGTTGCAGAAGAAGATTGATTCCGGCCAGTTGAAATTGAAGTACGATGAACAACACGGTTATTTACCCGCCGTGCTTGATGCGCTCGATATTCCCTATTCTTCGCAGATGCTTGTTTTTTCGCAGACCAGTTTTCAGTTGCGAAAGATTTCCCGTCAGCGTCCCCGAGCGGTCTATTTCAATGATGATGTCTATGTCGGATGGGTTCAGGGGGGGGATGTTGTTGAAGTCTCTTCTGTCGACCCCGAGTTGGGGGCCGTCTTTTATACGTTGAGTCAGGATAAAGAGAGGAAAGTCAAGTTTCTTCGTGATCGTGGTCAGTGTCTGACGTGTCATGCTTCTTCCCGCACGCAAGGGGTTCCCGGTCAACTGGTTCGATCGGTCTTTCCTGATGCCAGCGGTCGTCCGATGCTCGGTTCGGGAACCTTTACGACCGATCATACAAGCCCGTTTTCGGAAAGATGGGGAGGTTGGTTCGTAACCGGACAGCACGGAAGCATGAGACACATGGGTAACGTCTATGTTTCCGACAAGCTTGATTCGCAGAATATCGATCGTGAAAAAGGGGCGAATGTTCAGAAGCTGGATCGTTTTGTCGATACCAGTCCGTATCTGGTTCCGACAAGTGATCTTGTTGCTTTGATGGTGTTGGAGCATCAATCCCAGATGCACAACTTTATTACGCTGGCGCATATGGAAACGCGGTTGGCACAGCATTACGACGCGATCATGAACAAGGCACTGGATCGCGAACCCGATTTCCAGTCTGACAGCACCAAACGTCGGATCAAGGCGGTCTCGGATAAATTGGTGAGATATATGCTGTTCAGTGAGGAATTTCCGCTGGAGTCCCCAGTCAAGGGGGTTTCCAGTTTCACCCAGGACTTCATGCAGCGAGGCCCTCGTGATTCCCGTGGTCGTTCGTTGCGTGATTTCGATCTGCAGCATCGACTTTTCAAATATCCCTGCAGTTATCTGATCTATTCGAAAGCCTTTCAGAGACTTCCGAAGCCAGTGATGGAACAGGTGATGAAATCGCTTGACGAGATTCTCACCGCGGAGACTCCTCCGGATGGCTTTGCCCACCTTTCACCAGCGGATCGCAAGAATATTCGGGAGATTCTTGTTGATACGCTGCCTCAACTGACGGCTGACTGGAATTGAACGCTTCACTGGAACTGTCGGGAATCTTTTGTCATGATCATTCATCCGGCCCCGTGCGATGGAACCCGAACAGTGGAACGTTGCCAATGATCGGAGCGTTCGGGGCGTTCCCTGTCGACTGGATGATTGATTGATGTGATGAGAATTATTGCGGGTCGGTATAAACGACGGAAATTGCAGATCAACCCGGGGATGACAACCCGTCCGATTGTCGATCGCGCCAAACAGAAACTGTTCGATCGATTGGAATCGGATCTGGAACATGCGAAAGTTCTTGATGTCTTTTCGGGCACCGGTTCGATGGGGTTGGAAGCGCTCAGCCGTGGGGCTTCGACGTGTGTTTTTATCGAGCGGGATCATAAGGCCCACGAACTGCTTCGGAAAAACGTGGCTCATCTGGGAGTGGAAGAAGAAACGATGTGCTGGCGGACCGATGCTCTGCGTTGTTCCTACCGTCCCAAGGGATTGCCGCAGTTCGTACCGTTTGATGTCATTTTTTTTGACCCTCCTTATGAGATGGCTCGAAGTG
>JALWSL010000795.1 GCA_027080405.1 Planctomycetaceae bacterium | reverse complement strand
GGATCGGACTGGGAAGACGAAATCATTTTTCTTCAGGAGTGCTTCAAGCAATTGGCGACCCGTTCGGTCAAGCGGGTTTTTGAACCAGCCTGTGGTACCGGGCGGTTGATGTATAAACTGGCCCAGGCCGGTTACGAAGTCGCGGGAAACGACCTGAATGAAAAGGCGGTTGATTTCTGCAACAGGCGTCTTGAAGAACTCGGTTTCCCGGCGACCGCTTTTGTCGGAGACATGGCTGATTTTACCGTCGAAAAAAAATACGATGCCGCCTTCAACATGATCAACAGTTTCAGGCATCTGCAGACCGAGCAGGAAGCGGTCAATCATTTCAAGTGTATTGCCCAGGCCGTCGAAGAAGGAGGGCTGTTCATTCTGGGATTGCATTTGAACCCCGAAGATGCCGGAGACGACTACGAGGCCGAAGAAGAATGGTCTGCCAAAGAGGGAGCACTGGAAGTTCGAACCAAATTATGGACGATGAACTACGATCCTCAAAGCAGGATCGAGAAAATAGGTTTCCAGTACGATGTTTTCACGCCGGAACGGGAATTCCGTATTGAAGATGTCACCATCTTTCGCTGTTACACCCGCACCGATATGGAAAATCTGATCCAGAAATCACCCGAATGGGAACTGGTCGATACCTTCGATTTCTACTACGACATCGAAGAACCCATTGCCGTCGATGGGGACACAGAAGATGTCGTTTATGTCCTGCGACGAAAATAGAAACCCCGCGTCACTCGATTCCCGCGTCACTCGATCCGTTGAAGCGGGTACTATTCCTCCTCCACCAGCGTGATCACCTTGCCTGATTGATCCAGGCTGGCGGTCAGCTTTTTGATAGTCCACTTCGTTTCGTTGAGGGTTGCCTTGACGAACAGGCGAGCCGTCCCCTTCGGGCCGGAAATCGGGATCACGCAGTCGGCGTATCCGTGATCTCCCGCATCCTTGATTTCGATCACCCCTTCGGTGATCAAACCTCCTTCAATCGGGCTGCCCAACTCCTGGGCAATCGCTTCGTTTTCCCGAGCCAGATCGACCGACTGCTTGTGAAGCGGATTCTTCCGAATCGTATTCAAGCCACTGATATAAGCCATTGCAAAACAGCCGCCACACAGCGAAATCATCAACGTAAAGACAATGGGAAGCATCAGCAGCTTGTGCTGGAAAGCCCAGTCAATAAAAGAAGGCTGGGGAACGGAAGACGTATTCGACGTATTCTCTGCCAATGTTCGAACTCCATTGCAGGATGTTTTCATTGATATTCATTCAGGACCGCAAACCGCAATCTGGCGATTTCAGCCGCAAGGCGAATGCTACCATCTGCTCCATTCATATGCAAAACACCAATCATCAACGACTGTGACAAAAAAACTGACAACAAGCGGCCTTGAAATGCGGTCTTGCAGCTATTCGCGTTTTCATCTGTTTGCTGCATTGATTGCAGAACGCAGCGGTGATTAGCCTGATTTCCACTGGCGCAGAAGCCGGAATTTCTTCTCCCGTTTTTCTCCACGAAACAGGAATATGGAGTGATATTGCGCCTCTTTTTTGTAAGCTTTAGGGATGCATCAAGGCAGGGAACTGAACTGAACTGAACTGAAGAAGCAGGTTTCATCACCGGGCTCTTTATGCCTGGGACGAAATCTCCGGTACGAACGTGGAGAATGAACGATGAACGATTTTCGATTCCTGGTCAGCAAAACTGTTGCGGCATGGCCCCTTGTTCTGCTCACAATTTTTTTCTGCTGTATTGCTGATAACGCTTGTGCCGGTGAAGCGGAGTCTACGACACCTCTGTTTCGTGCGGGAGCGGCTGCGGTTGATATTACGCCGGTGAAGTACCCGGTGATCGTCAACGGCTATTTCAACGAACGATTGGCCAACAGCGCGATCGATCGCTTGATGTCGCGGGCGATTGTGCTGGATGATGGCACAACCCGATTGGCGATTGTTGTTGTCGACAGTTTGATGATCCAACGCAAATTGCTCGATCACGCCAAGCAGATCGCTCACGAGGCGACCAGGATACCGGTGGAGCGAATGTTGATTTCTGCCACGCATACGCATACCGCTCCTTCTGCCATGGGATGTTTGGGAAGCGGCCCCGATACCGATTATCAACGCTTTCTGGTCGGGAAAATTGCCGAGTCGATCATCAAGGCGAACGAAAAACTTGTCCCGGCTCAAGCAGGCTGGGCGGTTGTTACAGATGAAAAACATAACCACTGCCGACGCTGGGTTTACCGCCCGGATCGAATGCAGGTCGATCCATTCGGCAATCGCAATGTTCGCGCACACATGCACCCGGGGCATCAAAGTGTCAATCATATTGGCCCTTCCGGCCCGGCTGATACCGACCTTTCGCTGCTTTCGATTCAAACGGCCGATGGGAAACCGTTGGCGGTTCTCGGCAATTATGCGATGCACTATTACGGTTCGACACCCGTTTCCGGTGATTTCTGCACCCGCTTTGGAGATCGTTTGGCCGAACTGATCGGTCTGAAATCGTCGAACTCCGGTTCATCGGACTCCGGTTTTGTCGGCATCATGTCTCAGGGAACCAGCGGCGACAGCATGTGGACGGATTACAGCAAGCCGGCCGTGCAA
>JALWSL010000794.1 GCA_027080405.1 Planctomycetaceae bacterium | reverse complement strand
CTGTTTGGTCGGCAGGTATGACGGGGACAGGGTGTGAATAGTTTTCATCATGCGGTCCATATCTTCTGCTTGTGTTGCTTGTAGGTTTTCTTTGACGACAGATTTGACTGCTTCTGCGATCTTGTCTTCTGCATACGCGATGTTTCCGGAAAGAACGATGCAGAAAATTGCCGAGAGGATGAGCCTATTCATTTTGTATTTCCTTTCTTTTGAACCGGACGACCGAGTAGTTGTAGCGACTGTCTTGAAAATCAAGGCAGTTCTTTTCCATCCAGATCGGCCAGAATTTTTTCAACAAGTCGGGGAACGTACGATTTTATTCTGGGGAGCGATTTCTCGTTCTCAAGCGGGAGGCTTGCAATTTTGTCGCGAATCGATGCCGCTTTCTCATCAAGATAGTCGATCGCATTCAGCGCCGCCACAGCCGTGTAAACATCGCTGTTGTTCAGATTGGCCGCTTTAAGAAGGACGGGCAACGCGAGTTGCAAATCGGAACCGCTCCCGTATCGCCCAAGTGCTTCCGCTGCGACAATGCGAACGGAAACCGATTCATCACTCAGACTGGAAAGCAATTCATCGTGCGCCATTTTCACGCCGTCCACTTTGTTGATTAACGCCCAGGTGCAGGCCCAGTAGCGGATGACAGATTCATCATCCTGGAACGCGTTTTTGATTCCCTGTTCAATTTTTTCCCGCTGCGTGTTTTCCAAAGTTGCATAGGAAGCCAGCAGTGCCGCCAGCGTATCCCTTTTCAAATCGACAGTCAGCTTCGACTCCAGCTGTAAATCGTAGGGAGAACGGGAACCGCATCGCTGATGGATTTCGGCTTCCGGGATCGAACCGAGATCGCCGGTTTTGTTCATCCACGTCCATAATTCCTTGCGCATCGTATCGAGTGTCTGTTTGTAGTCCGGATTGTTGGCCAGATTGTGGACTTCATCGTGGTCGGCTTGCAGGTCGTAAAGTTCTTCCACCGGTTTTTCCTGCCAGAACAGATCCTGTGTCGGGTTCAGTTTGCCATCCAGGTGCATCTGATACCAGACGCGTGTCGTTGGCGTGCGGAACATGTAATGCAGAAACTGCCCGTAAGGTCGATGCGGATTGAATTGCCTGATGTAGATGAACCGCTCATTGCGAATGCTGCGGACCATATCGGGACGCTCGTCCATGCGGCCGCGGTACCCGTAAATGTACGGTTGAGGCTCGCTGGCATACTTTCCCGCAAACGCATGACCGTGCATGTGCGCGGGCGGCTTCATTCCCGCAAGACTCAACAGCGTTGGGGCCAGATCCACGAAACTGACCAGCCGATCCGAACTTCCGCCCGGTTTGTACTCGGGAGGAGCCAGGTGTCGGTATTTCGGAGGGAAGTAGACAATCAGCGGAACATGCAGACCGGAATTATAGGGCCAGCGTTTATGGCGAGGCATTCCCGAACCGTGATCCCCGTAATAGAAGATGATCGTTTCATCCAGCAATCCCGCTTTTTTCAACTCGGCAATGTTGTGGCCGACTTTCCTGTCCATCGCGGTCACGGTGTCGTAATATTGTGCCCAGTCTTGCCGGACTTCCGGCGTGTCAGGATGATAGGCGGGGATGCGTACCCCCGCAGGATCGTGAATCGCGGTATGCGGACGGACGCGCAATTTACTTTCATGACTGATCGTATGATTGAAAATCGCGAAGAACGGTTTCCCTTTCGGTCGGTTTTTCCAATGGGCCTTTCTGCTTGAAACATCCCACACCTTTCCCGGTTTGAGCAAATTGTAATCTTCCTTGCTGTTGTTGGTGCAGTAGTAGCCGGCTTCCCGAAGATATTGCGGATACATTTTGATCCCTGCAGGCATTGGCACATAACAACGCATATGCTCCGCTCCCAGACTGGTCGGGTACATTCCGGAAATGATGGTTGTTCTCGCAGGGGCACAAACCGGCGCGTTCGACCAGCAGTAGCGATATTTCATGCCGAGTTTGGCGAGTGCATCGATATTCGGAGAGGTTGCATATTTGTCCCCGTAACAGCCAAGTTCCGGCCCGTTATCTTCACTGGTGATCCACAAAATGTTGGGGAGTTCCTCTGCACCTGCCCTGTTGTCTCCGTTTGAAGGGAAAGGAGAAAACAGACAAACAAACACGAGACCCCATGCAACAGGAAATTTCATGATAATGATCCCTCTGACAAATCTAACAGAAAGCGTGAGTCGGCTACCCCGCTTTCATCATGGCGAACAGGTTGCAGCGAAGCAAGCGAGTAGTGGAACTTAATTGATCGAATTGATATCGTAGGAGTTCTGCGGCAACCCTCAACGGGAAAAACCGACCGATTTTGGCGGTCATCCTTTCCTGTTTTCATCTATCCTTTCGGTGGGCGTGTTCCAACAAATGAAAAACTGGCATAAAACAGAAGGCTGGCTCGATCCCCCCGGTGCAACCTGGATTGAAAGTGAGCAGGCATGGAACTTCGTGCTTTATTCACGGGACGCCACACGCGTCGTGCTGCTGCTGTTTTCGAAAGATGACGATGCCTACCCGATTTACGAACATGAATTCGACCATTTTTTGAACAAGTCCGGCCCGGTCTGGCATTGCAGAATTCCGCATGACAGGGCCCCCCACGC
>JALWSL010000793.1 GCA_027080405.1 Planctomycetaceae bacterium | reverse complement strand
AAGCATAACCACGGTCGAGCCGTCCCATACCGACAGCCAACACACGGGCAACGAGCGATTCATCCGACTTGCACAAATCGTAGGCACCTTTGTAGTCTTTCGCCTCCAATTTCTGCTGATAGGCATCGACAAAGCTTTGCGGAATGAACACGTCCCGTTTCACCTGCAACACGTTCATCATCACCAGGGCAACCATGACGAACGAGAGAACGAGCAGAATCGCACCAAAAATCCCGGAGGCTTCGATCATCCAGGTAAGAAAGCTTCTCTGTTCGGGAGCATCATCCGAATCACTCTCCTTACTGTCGTCGGATGTTTTCTCCTCCGCTGCTCCATCGTCTGCGCCCCCGTCGTCTGCTGAAGCTTCATCAGCGTAAGCGACCGGGGTAACCGCAGTATTTCCGGAGAGCATGCCCCCTGCAATTAAAGCCAGACAGACCATCAACCACAGGCCAAACCGCTTACTCGCTGCCCGTTCCTTGTCGTTCATCAATTTCACGTTTGTTCTCCCATCGTGCAAAGAATGTTGCCCTGATCGAATTGTTCAAATTTTGATATTGTCACTATTAATCATCATGTTTTCACGCAGTCCCATCGGCAGATATCCCCGCAAGCTCTCCCGGCCCAAACTTCCGAATTGATGCTGCCTGCTTCTCCGTACTACCAACGGTGAAAGTTTACGAACGGTGCGAAAACTTTTGAAAATCCCATTTTGGTTACGGCGGTCAGAACAGACCAGCCGTGCCGGGTTTTTCTCTGTTTTCAACCACAAAACATCCAGAAACGGCCCGACAACCGTCACTCAACCGATATCAACTACCTGCAGTGAAAAAACATCATGACGATACGGCAGATGGTAATCAACCGGTCACTGCGAAAAAATAACCACTCGCCAGAAATGACCCACCTGTTTACCAGTCTTCTACTTTTTACCCATCCCTGTTTCAGCCTGCAGCCAGTTTCCTGGCCCAGGGGCTGTTCGGGTATTTTGACTCCAAAATCGACCGGGACTCATCCGCCCGACCGGGTTGCCCGACGGTCGTCCACAGTTTTGACAGGTTATACAGAGACTCCGCATGCAAATCCTGTTGCCCCGAAAACAGAACGTCGACCAGCAGAAAGGCGAGCAGTGCTTCCTGATTCTTCCCTTCGGCCAGTAACGCTTTCCCTCGCAATACCTGAGCTTGAGCTTGTAAACGTACATCCGATTCTTTCGCATTTTCTATCACTGTTTCCAACAGGTCGAGAGCTTCCTCATTTTTCGACTTCAAATGCAGACAGGTCGCTTTACCGAGCATCGCCTCAAGTTGACGCTGTTTGGATGACTCGTCCTTGGCCGGAGATTGTAAAACCTGATCAAAAGCCTGCAATGCCTGATCAACCTGATTTTGAGCCAGCAGGACGCGCGCTTTCGCCGATTTTGCAGCCAGCTTGTAATCGTCAAACGGAGAGTTCTCCAGTTTGGTAAACGTCGCCCCTGCATTCGCAAAATCCTTGTTCGCCAGGTAGAGTTGTCCCAGATAATTGATCGCCTCATAATAGCGAAAACTGGAGGGATTCGTGTCAACGAAATTTTTCATTCTGGTAATCGCTTCAGGCAACTTGGAATGATCAGCCAATGCCCACTTTGCCAACGCTCTGGAAATGAAGAACTGAAAATCCGTCCTCAGATTTTCCGCCGAGGCTGGCACCTTTTCCATCGCGGCTTTCAAATTCTTGATGGCTTCCTCGTAATTGCCATTTCGTTCCTGACCGAGCGCACCACTTAAGGTTCCCGGGGCACCATCCCACTCGATTTTCTCGATATCATTGGCTGGCACCTCTATTTCCGCACCGGCTTGCGGCTTGATTTTGACGAATCTCTTGCTGACCTCGGTCACCTTCCCGGAAAGACGGTTCTTGGCGGACTTGCGGGTGATAATATCAATCGCAAAACAGTCGGACGGAACAAACAAGGCAAGCCAGGCTACCAGCAACATCGTGCGAAGTATCAGATTATTCACAACAGGACTCCAATTTATATTCTTTATATTTATTGATTGGCTGATCTAGGGAACAGAGCCCACCTTTTACGACAGGATAAGCTTTCACTCAGTTTACTACTGCTCATCAGAAGGGGGTTTTCTGCGAACCCGTTTTCTCGGGGCCCCCTCCGGCGGTCTTTCCTTTTCACTGCGGGTTCTCTTTGCGCGGGTTCTATCCCGCTCCCGTTTTTCTCCTGACGATTTCTCGCTTCTCGTTTTCTGCTCGGAGCGTTGAGTGCGCGAGGTTCTCTTTCTGGCCGTTTTGGGTTCGCCCTCTGCCGTTTTGGTGGCGACTTTTTTTCGTGCCACCGGCTCCTGTTCCGAGGGAGGAACCGAATCGAAAACAGGCGCAGAAAAAGTATCGGGCAACTCGGCTGCAATTTCCGTAGTCAGGCGTTTCTCTCCCTTCTTTCCGGAAATCAACACGAACCCGACAAAACCAACGCCGACCAGAAAGACAACTCCCATCAGAACGTACGACATCACTCCACCGCCGGCCTGCTCCTCCTTCGTTTTTTTCGCTCTTGTCTTGGTGGTAATGTCCGTACTATAAGGCCCCCAACGGGCTTTTAATATTTTGACATCCGTCCCTGTTT
>JALWSL010000792.1 GCA_027080405.1 Planctomycetaceae bacterium | reverse complement strand
ATGGAGATTTCGCCCACCAACTGGCTCATCCCCGTTATCGCATTTACCGTACCTATCGAATTCAGGTCGCCGGTTTCCCGAAAGCGGAAGACTTGCAACGACTACGGGACGGCATCTTCTTTCATGAGGGAAAATTTCGGGTTATTTCCGTCAAACGGATGGGGAAATCGGGGAAATCCTCGTTTCTGGAAATTGTACTGGGCGAAGGACACAACCGCGAAGTGAGGCGACTGTTCGCGAGAATAGGTCATAAAGTGATGGCCCTGGAACGGACGGCGTTCGGTCCGGTCAAACTCGGAAAATTGAAACGTGGTAAATATCGGGAGTTGACCGCGGTCGAATTAAATGAATTACGGGAAATGCTGGCTCGTAACCGTAGCACTCCCACTCCGAAAAAGTCTCGCCAGGAAAGCAGAAAGAAAACAGGCGTTTCGGGGAAAAGAAACATCAAAAAACCGGAGGCGAAATCAGCGGCTGACAGTCAATCGAGAAAAAAATCGGCCAGCAGAAAAAAAGCCCCCAAGGTTTACGTCTTCAAATAATTCTCCTGAAGGGTGAGATTCTGACGGTGATATGCGTCAGCGTTTTCGTCAATGCGATTGCCCGAAGACGATATCAATAAAATCAGGAGTGGGTCGATAAGCCGGGTTTTGTCGTGGACGACCATTTCTCTGGGACGACAATTACTTGCCGCCTCGGCGCGATCTACCCGAGAGTCGGACGGTTCGGACGAAACCGTGATGGATCCCATCTCCTCTCTGCTTGATCTTGCTCCCGGTGGGGTTTACCTAGCCACTGCAGTCACCTGCAATGCTGGTGCGCTCTTACCGCACCGTTTCACCCTTACCTGTGCCTGGATGATGCGAAAAACATCCTCCAGGCCATCGGCGGTCTGCTTTCTGTTGCACTGGCCCGATCCTCGCGGACGGTGGGTGTTACCCACCACCGTGTCCTGTGGAGCCCGGACTTTCCTCCATGAGTCAGGGTTTACCCCCTACTCACAGCGATCGCCTGACCCACTCCCGATTTTCTCAATTATCTCATACGCAAACCGATTATAGCAACGATGATCGCATGAATGCAAAAATCGGGAGGCAACCGGTGCAATATTCACAACAAATATAATCCGATCATCTTGCCCTGCAACACAACTGCTTTTGTGCCAGCAGGTTCCGTCATGACCGGAGAAATTATTACTTCTGTTTCCATCTTCCAATAAATAGGTCTTTAATTCTCCCGTAGAGCACTTACAATACAGAAGCGTGACGATATGTATCGTTGTCTGCGTTTTTCTATTGTGGTGGCCTGTTGATAGCGGGTTCCAATCCATTTTTTTAGCGGGTACTGCCGTTTTTTATTATCTCTCTGTTTCCTTCGGGCTGTAAATGGTACTTGTCTTCTATGTATGGTGAACTCATTCCCAAAGGTGGCGGTGACCCAATTCCGCTACTCAAGCAGCGTCTGTTGATTGGCCGGCGTCTGACGTGTGATATTTCGCTTCAGTTTCCCAATATCTCCTCTCAGCACTGCGAAATGGAAATTTGCAACGGTTACTGGCGCATCCAGGATTTGGGGAGCAGCAACGGTATCAAGGTGAACGGTGTTCGCTGCGATTCGAAGTTCCTGTTTCCGGGAGACGAAGTTTCGATCGCAAAACATAAGTATGAAATTTCCTACGAACCGGATCCCAACGCATTGCCGCCCGAAGAGGACAATCCGTTTGCAACCAGTTTGATGGAAAAAGCGGGACTGGTTCGCAAGAAGCGGAAAAAAAGGCCGGAGAGTAGCCACGTCGACGACATTATTGGTGATGCTTCGACCACAACAATCAAGCCTCCCCTGAAACCAACTGGAAACAAACAGGAAGATGAAATTCTCGGTTGGCTTACCGAGGATTGAATCTGTTCTCTCATTTGCAGATCGTCATTTGCGGGGTACGTCGTAACGTACCTTGCCAATGATTCCGAATGGCCTGTTGCAGCGTGTCAAAGCGACTAAATCGAAAAAAATCTTGGCAGCCAAAAAACGGAAAATTCGCGTCGCCTTCAAGAAGAACCGGGGGAAAAAATCTCGGGCAGGGCACAAGTTGCGCGAGGCGATTCGCCAGGACGATCTCGATTATCTTGCCAGCGGAGAACGTGTTTCCGGCAAGGGAAATCTGAGCAGATACCGCACAGTCATTGCAGGGGAAACCGAACAGGGGCAGGATCTGATCGCCGAACTCGACGTCGATCGGGATCGCTGTCTGGCCGGGCGTGTGCTTTCGATTGTCGGTTCCCATCAATGCAAAGTACAGGGTGAAGATGGGAAAATCTATGTCTGCGCAGTCAGACAAATACTGCGAACCCTCTCTCAGAATGCCCGCAACGCAGTCGTCGCTGGGGACCGGGTCCTGTTCGAACCGGAACGGGGAGAGCAAGGGATGATTTTGCGCATCGAACCCCGACATGGAGTTCTCGGTCGTGGTGTGGGACGCTCCCATCAACTGCTTGTTGCGAATGTCGATTTGGCGGTGATCGTTGTCTCTGCGGTATCTCCCCACTTCAAACCGAATTTGATCGACCGGTTTCTGGTCAGTTGTGAAAAGGGAGGTGTCAAGCCGATCATCTGTGTCAATAAATGCGAC
>JALWSL010000791.1 GCA_027080405.1 Planctomycetaceae bacterium | reverse complement strand
GGCTCACTCGACTCGCTGGAATCGGGCAGTGGTCTGAAAACAGGGGTGCAGGAGGGGTCTACAAAGTGAAAATTCCAGGCGGCCTTTCCTTGACCGTTCCGACCTCGTTGACTTTCAAACCGAATTTTTCCCCAATTTTCACCGCCTCACCCTGGGCGTAGAGTTTATTGTTCACGTACATATCCAGCAGATCATCACAGGATTTGGGGAATGTAATGAGCGTTCCCGGACTGAGGTTACGCAGTTGTTCCAGCTCGATTTTCTTTTCTGCCAATCGGACGGAGACATTCACCGTCATCGGCATTAATCGGCGTATTCGCTGAATGATGTCGCTCACGTTGTCGTCCGAGTTGGAGGAGAAATACTCCCTGGCTTCATTTTTCCCGGATTCCGCCGAGGTCGATTCAGACTCAGACTCATCTTCAATTTCATCCTCCTCATTACCCAGTGGAGGGCTTTCCACAGGGCCGATCACCCACAGAGAGGATTCACTTGCCGGTTCTTCTTGCTCGTTTAGCAGTTGGATTTCAAGCATTTCGGTCTGTTCGTTAATTCCAGACCAACTTACTGCCGTGTAGAGATCGTTGCTGACGAGCGTTGAATAGTCGCTATCCTGTATCTCTTCAGGAAGCATTCCGTAAGCCCACTCCATCCCCAGGGTTTGCAGGCGGGATTGCTGGGATTCGTCGGGGTCCAGGTACCAATCGGGCAGAGGAATCGATTGCGGAATCGTTATCAGGTATCCCCCCACGTCAGTTCGTTTGAAAATAACGCATAGACCAGGTTTTCCCGTAAGATTCGCGGAAGAATGATGTTCGTTCCAGGAAACCGGTTCTCCCGGTTTGAGGTGAAAATCGGTATCAAAACAGAGGTTGAAAGAATCGGTGATTGCAGAGAGGTTTTCCAGTGTGGAGGCCAGAATCGCCTGCAATTGGGGCAGTTGTTCGGACATGGCTTTTACATTTTCACCCTAAAACAAGACCTTCAGAATGGAGCGAGAGAGAAAACCAATTCCATCATCCTGCTTTTTTCCCTCTGCTCACACTCAAATATGCACCTGGTTGCTGTTTTCTATTTCATCGTTCTTCGTTGGAATTGGACTGTACAATAAAGTCTATCTTTCCTGTATTATCCGAATTGTCATCCCGCCAGGCAGCCATCCCGGCATGACGTTATCTGCCGGGATGATTGGGGAGAAGGGGCAATCTCGGATTCTTCATCACCGTTTGGCCTGCTTTGATGCAACATTCCTCAGCATCGTAGCCGACAGGGTATGTGTACTTGTGATCATTCCCCAGGCCTGCTGAAGCGAGGAAACAGGGTAATTAATAGATTGACAGACGCCTCGTCGCTTGTATGATAGTGGTAGAACCGCTCCTTCCTTCCTACTCTCCTGTGGGACAATCCGAGTGGACAAGACCAGCACCGGACGATTGCGCGGGGTCTGTGGGACCTTCTGTGAGGTGGGTTCCACTGGGTGCATGGGTGTTCGCTGCATGCGATTTGCTGTGTTTGAATGCTCTGCTTCGTGGTGTTCACTTGGGTGCAATGGGTGATATTCGATCGACTGGGGATAAACTGGGGATAAACTGTTCACGTTGGTTGGCTGGGTTGCCAATTTCGTTAGGGGCTGTTTTTCAAAATCTGCCAGTTCCTCTTATTTGACTTGCCATCGCTTGTGGAGAAAACCGCTCCGGTCGATTTGAGTTACGTTACATGGCTGAATATCACCGCATGGCTGAATATCACCACGATGTTGGTCGTCGGGTTCAATCAATTCTGCCCGGAACTGCCAGTCAATATTACCTTTAGGAGAATTGTGAAATCATGTGCATCTTGGCATTTATTGCTCCGGGAATTCCAGAACTGCTAATTTTCCTGGCTATCGTTCTGTTGATTTTTGGAAAACGTCTCCCCAGCGCCATGTATTCGGTGGGAAAAAGTATTACTGAATTTAAGAAGGGGGTAAGTGAGGGAGTCCCTCCATCCGAGGATGACAAGGAGATTGGCGATAAAAGCGAGTCAACAGAAAAGGGAGCTGATTAGTACCGCTTGTGGTACCTGGACTGCGGGATTTCCGGGGTTTTTACAACCCAAACCGTTACATGCTCATCGTTTCGGGGGCAAGGCGTGCCTCCTCACTGCTTTGTGCGGCTGTTTATAAATAATTGATATGCAACTTGTGGTTTTGTCACTATTTATCATTCTTTAGCAGACTTAACCATTACTGACGGGGGATATTGTTATGTTTTCGCCTGGTTGGCCAGAAATGATCATCTTTGGGCTGATTGCTTTGCTTTTGTTTGGCAAGCGACTTCCCGAGGTGGCGCGGAGTTTGGGGCAAGGGTTTGTGGAATTCAAAAGGGGAATGACAAATATCGAAACCGATGTGCGTACTGCGGTGCATAGTGATCCGGTTCCGCCCCAAGAACCCGAAAATAGCAAACGTATCGAAGAAGATTTGAAACCGAGTTCCGAGAAATTCGAAGCCGAGACGGAGGCGGAAGAGGAAAATGATTCTGACGCCTGAGCGGGAGAGAAGTTGGGAAAGGACGGACCACTGCCTCACAGAGGGCAATCGCATGAATTGGCACGGCAGTTGCATTGTAGCAGGATCGGTGTTTGAGACC
>JALWSL010000790.1:927-10423 GCA_027080405.1 Planctomycetaceae bacterium | reverse complement strand
ACGTAAATCGATTCATTTTGAAATCGGTCTGGTTGCGGTTGTTGACGGTTTTTGTTCTTGTCGGTGCCTCGATCGGGATGAGTTGGCTGTTGTGGCCGAAAGTCGAGTATTTGCCGACCGGGAATCGCAATCTTGTCTTTGGCATCCTGTTGCCGCCGCCCGGTTACAATCAAAACGAATTGATGCGCATGGGGCAAACAGTCGAAGATGCGTTGCGCCCCTATTGGGATGTCGACCCCGGCAGCCCTGAAGCGGAAAAGCTCGACTTTCCCGTCATCGGCGATTTCTTTTTTGTCGCCCGCGGGAAAATGGTTTTCATCGGCATCCGTTCGTACGATCCGCTCCGCGCAGCCGAGATGATCCCGTTGATCCAACGGACCGGCATGAAACTTCCCGGCACATTCGCTATCGCCAAACAGGCCAGTCTGTTTGAACAGGGACTGACAGCCGGGCGAACAGTCGATATCGAAATAATTGGCCCCGATCTGAAACGCCTCACACAAATGGGCGGGCAAATTTACGGGCAAGTGAAGCAGGCCATTCCGAATACCCAGGCGATTCCGAAACCGAGCCTCGATTTATCAAGCCCGGAAATTCATCTGATTCCGAAGCTGTTACAATCAGCCGAGCTTCAAATCAGTTCGGCTGATCTCGGCTACATTACCGACGCGTTGGTCGATGGAGCCTTCGCCGGTGATTTTTATGTGGGGGGCGATAAAATTGACTTGACCATTCTCGGACTCGAACAGGTGATGCAATCGACGCAGGATGTGGCAGCCCTGCCGGTCGCCACACCGTCCGGGCAACTGGTTCCTCTCGGTACGCTGGCAGATGTCGTGATGAGCAGCGGGCCGGAACAGATCAATCATCGGGAACGCCAACGGGCGATCACGATAGAAGTTTCGCCTCCACCGGAAATGGCCCTGGAAGATGCAATGCAGACGATCCAGTCAAAAATTGTGCAGCCGATGTACCAATCGAAGCAACTCGGCGGAGCGTACCGCATCAATCTGACAGGCACGGCTGATCGCTTGAGCAAAACGTGGTCGGCGATCAGTTTCAATGTTGCGCTCGCGTTGTTGATTACCTACCTGTTGATGGCGGCGCTGTTTGAATCGTGGTTGTATCCGCTGGTCATTATTTTAAGTGTCCCGCTCGGTGCGATTGGTGGAATTCTCGGCTTGACCGTACTGAACCTGTTTCTGTTTCAGGCACTCGATGTTTTGACGATGCTCGGTTTTGTCATTCTGATTGGAACGGTTGTCAACAATCCGATTCTGATTATCCATCAATCGCTGGTGCTGATCCGCGAGGAAAACATGCCTCCCCAGGAAGCGATATTGCAGTCGATCCGTACCCGAATTCGCCCGATCTTCATGACGACTACAACCACGGTTCTCGGTCTGCTCCCGCTGGTTCTGTTCCCCGGAGCAGGCAGCGAATTATACCGCGGCCTCGGCAGTGTCGTTCTGGGCGGCTTGATCGTCTCAACCGGATTCACGCTACTGCTCGTTCCGATCCTGTTCAGCCTGCTCATGGATGCCCGACTGTTTCTACGGAAATTGATCCGGCGATAACAACAAACCCGACTCCCGCCCGAGGATGAATGCTCGGATAGGTCCCTTACGCCCAATAATCAATATGCGAGCAGCGGCAGAAGCCCGGTTACACCGGCCAGAAATTGCAAGCGGAACGGCGCCAGCCGTCCGGTATTGGCCACCCCGCTACAATAGCAGCGGTAGGGTGTGCTGTGCACACCAATTGTGATTCCCAATCCATGAGAATACAGCTATCATGGCATTCAAATTTCTTCAATCGCCGTAGGCACAGCGGACTCTACGACTCTGGGAAGTTGATTGACAACCAATCAGTTTTATAATCAATCAACTGGATCACCCTTTACCACTTGGTATCTGTTCCCATGCGAGCGATTATAGTGAAAATGGTTCTGACTGCCCTTGTTTTTTTCCTGGTATCAAACACGATTCAGGTTTCTGCTGAACCAAAACAGAATCGCTCCGGCCTGGACGTCACAGAAACAGAAATGCTCAAGCAGGTGTTCTCCTTGACGGATACCTACCTGGGAGATTTTCAGGATCCCTCTACCCATGTTTTGTATGGCGCCCGTCTGCGTACGAAAAAAAATTGGACTTCGCCTGCAGACGTCAAAGCGGGAAAACCCAAACCTTGGGGATATGGTTCTCGAATTGCAGATACAAGTTTGCACTGCGGGCATCTTTTGGTTGCGATGCTGGATGCCTATGAAGCCAGACCAGATCCCTTTCTGGAAACGAATATCAAAAAACTGTTTGCTGCCTTGAAGTTGATTGGGTCTCTCCCGGAAACACACCCCAAAACAGGCAAGCCTGCGCTTTCGGGACTGGTTCCGCGTGGTCCTCACCCAGATGATCTTTCCGCCTATTACGATGATTCGTCGATGGATCAGCACACAACCTACATTATTTCTTTGTCGCTATATGCCCAATCCTCATTAGCAACGCCAAAACAGAAACAGTGGATTCGTAAATCGTTGGGAAAAGTAGGCAGGCGACTGGAAAAGAACGATTGGTCCATCAAGCGGGCAGATGGCGTTACGGAATCGCATGTTGGATTTGCCTGGACAGGGTTCAATTCCGATCACGCCTCGATCCTGCTTCCTGCACTGTACGCATTATATAAAGGGACGAATGACAGACATTGGCTTGAAAGTTACGAGCACTTTCTGGCAGAAAAAAAGGGGCTCCGCTGGCAGCAGATGCACCCGGGGGCTCATGTCAGAATCAACGGACATCCCATTTACGCCAATCAAAGCGCCTTCCGTGTTCATGCCCTGTACCGAATGGAGGACGACCCTGAAAGAAAAGCTGTCTTGAAGGGCTTGCTCAAGCAAATCGCGGTCATGCAAATGCAACGGGATTTTCCGGGCACTTTTTACAGGCGATTTCATTCGGCTGAACAATGGAAGCACCTTCAAGAAGATTGCAACTGGCAAGAGGAAAATCTTCATGGTTGCGTACAGGCCTGGAATTTATTTCGACCAGAAATGCTCGACAAGGGCGGATTGCCCGTGCTGGCCCATGTTCGTTTTCCACTGGGTGGGTTTCACATGGTGCTATTAAGCGAAGACGATGAAATGATCGAAAAACAGATGGAAGCCATCTGGAAGATGCTGACAACAGTTGACCTGGAAAAAGTTGATGCTGGTGAAACAAATTACCTGTTTGCCGTTGTCGCGTTACATACCTATGCGTTTTATTTCAAAAAAATGAGACCGCAGCAACCATCGTGACTGTAACGATGACCCGTTCCAATGAGAGACAAAGAATGCGGGTTCTGGCGATATCATCGATGCCTGGGTGCAACTTGCCGAATGGGCAACGTTTCTTTTCAGTCTTTCTTCGCGGTGATTCTGTCCACGCCCACCCATTTTCGCAGCACCGTCGGCACAACGACACTTCCATCAGCCTGTTGGTAGTTTTCCAGAATGGCAATCATGGCGCGCGTCACGGCAACAGCGGTTCCGTTCAAAGTGTGCACAAACCGGGTTCCCTTTTTTCCAGGCGTCCTGCATCGTGTTCCCAGGCGGCGAGCCTGATAGTCGGTGCAGTTCGTGCAACTGGTCACTTCGCCGTATCCGCCGCGTCCGGGCATCCAGGCTTCCAGATCGTATTTTCGATAGGACGATCCGCCCATATCTCCTGTGCAGATATCGAGCACTCGATAAGGCAACTCCAAGCCCTGAAAAATCTCCTCCTCGATTCGCAGAATCATTTGATGGTATTCGTCAGAAGCTGACAATTCGGGAGCGGTAAAGCCGAACATTTCCACTTTTGTAAACTGGTGCACCCGATAGATTCCGCGCGTGGCCCGACCGTGGGCACCTGCCTCTGTTCTAAAACAGTGCGAAATACCCGCGATTTTCAGAGGCAACTTCTCGGCATCGATGATTTCATCCTTCATCATCCCGCCCAACGTGATTTCCGCGGTGGCCACCAGTGACAAATCGGAATTTTCGACCGAATAAATCTGGGTTTCGTCGCCCCGCGGAATGTAGCCGATTCCCTCCAGCACTTCATCTCTGGCCAGGTCGGGAGTTGTTGTAATGGTGAATCCCTCTGCCACCAGTTTTTCGACAGCGTACTGCACCAGCGCAAGTTCCAGCAGAACGGCCTCATTCCTGAGGTAATAAAAACCGTGCCCTGCGACTTTGCTGCCCGATTCAAAATCGATCAGATCAAGCCCCTGGGCGATTTCAACATGATCTTTCGGTTCGAAATCAAACTCGGGAATTTCGCCCACTTCACGTACCGTTACCGAATCTTCTTCCAGGCGACCGACGGGAGAATCGGGGTGTGTCATGTTCGGTATTTGCGACTGCAACGCATACAGCTGTTCCTCGACTTTTTTCTGCTCTTCCTCGATTTTTGCCACTTCTTCGCGAAGCTGCTTGCCTCGGGCAATCAACGCCGGCTTCTGGTCAGCCGATGCCTTCGGGATTTTTCCGGAGGTCTCTTTCTGCTCCTTGCGCAACGCATCCCCGCGGGTAATCAACTCCCTGCGTTGATCCCGTAACGAAAGAATCGGACTGACATCGACCTGCACGCCCCGGTTCCGGCAATTCGCCTTGACTTCTTCTATATGATCACAGATGTATTGCAAATCGAGCATGTCGTACTTTCGTTAATTGATAGTATCCGATCTCCTGGAAATCACCTCCGGGAGATGATCGAAAAATAGCGGGGGCTGCGATGATGAAGCCTCCCGGTCACGTCTGAAGGAATCGACCGGCTGGACGGTCGTACCTGATTCCTACCTTTCGACAGCAGTAATAACCGCAGTGTTGTCCGCAATGGCCTCCACCTGTTGTTCGTCTGTTGTCGATGGGGAAACCGATTCGGTGCGGATTATGACAAACTTCGGCCCGCGTGTCACCATCGGCTGGAGGGCAGTTGTATCGGGAAATCGAATCGTGTTCTGACTCAGGTCTGAAGGCTCGGCGAGTCGAGACGGAATTTTTCTTCACGAGGCTTTTTCTTCGATCAACGCATCAAGCTCCTGTTTCAATCTCGGGAGTATTTCGTCGTACGGGTACGCTCCCAAAGATTCAGTCCCTTTTTTCAGATTGACGAAATTGGGAGCACACCACAAGCCGAGGTCGGCATCATCGGTTTCGCCCGGGCCATTCACCCGACACCCCATCACTGCGATGGTGATGGCATGATCTTTTGCATAATCGGCCATCTCCTTCACCTGAGCGGCCAGTTCGACGAAAGCTTCGTTTTCGACACGGGAACAACTCGGACAACTGATGATATTCAGCCCCTGGCTATTGAAATCGACGACCGAACGGACCCGCCCTTTTGCGATGTCATCCAGTATTTTCCGCCCGGCTTCGATCTCCTCGTACTTGCGATCATTGGGAACCGTCAACGAAACGCGGATTGTATCTCCGATTCCACGACCGATCATCTGCTCGAACGCAATCCTCGTTTTAATGACTCCATCGGGGGGCATTCCTGCTTCGGTGACGCCCAGGTGCAACGGGATATCTGGCCTCATTTCTGCAAATCGCCGATTCACTTCGACAACTTTTTCCGGATCGGAATCTTTCAGGGAAACACAAAATCGCTCAAAGCCGAGCGATTCAACATATTCACAATGCTCAATAGCCGATTCGAGCATCGGAGAAATTGAATCGTCGGGATCGTATTTGTCCACTTTTGCGGGATCAACAGACCCGCAGTTCACGCCGATTCGTATGGCGCAATCGTGCTCGCGGGCAGTATCAACAAGAAAAGCGACCTTTTCCTGCCAGGGTTTGTCCCGTTCGTGGTGATACAAATGCCCCGGATTGTACCTGAGTTTCTGCACATGCGGAGCAACATCGGTTGCAAGTCGATAATTTTCCTGCAGATCAACCGAAAGGTTCGCCTCTACCTGTGCCGCAATCTCTTTCAGGGCGGCTGCATCTTTTTTGCTGTCAACGGCTACGCGAATAATATCCGCACCGGCTTCGACGAGTTGCCGAATCTGCCTGACAGTTGCATCGACATTGGGTGTTTTGGTCGCCGTCATGCTTTGCACGGCGATTGGATGACCGGCTCCAATCGCGATGCGGCCAACAGGAACTTCCCGGGTGCGGTTTCTTTTAATCGTTGTCATCTGCTATCGATTCGTATTCAAGACTGCTTTAACATTTCCTCCGAAAGGCGACGGGCAGCCTGAAGACCACTCTGATACGCCCCTTCCACACGAGCGTCGGTACACCAATCCCCGGCAATGATAACACGTTGTTGCAAATCGCTAAAGCATCCCGACGCCGCAGGTTGAAGTGGCAGGGCATTTTCCCAACGAAACAGTGCCTGATACCGCGGTTCCGGGAGAACCATCGCAATCGCCTTTTCAAACGCAGCACGAATCTGCCCGAGAACTGCCGCATCACTGGCATTCCAATGTTCAGCCGACCATTCGGATGACGGATGGAGAATCCAGCATTCAGGCGTTTTTTTGCGTTGAGGCATCGAACTGTTATTCGAAATCCATCGCAAAAGGGAATCCTGCACAAAAGCCCCGCCGAAAGAAAGCGATAAAGAGTGATCAAAGGCCATCATCACCGCCAGACATGGCCCCAATTTGAACGGAGCAATTTGCCGGATCAGTGGCGAATCGCCCGGCAATAATGATTGGGCGATCGGAGAGGGAAGCGCCAAAACAACCCAATCAAACAGTCCCTCTAGCTGAGCGGTAACACCCGATCGGATGTTTTCGTACCGAATCTGCCAACCTTGCTCGACCCTTTGCAGCGGCAACACGTTTGCACAAAAGGTGATTCTCGCGGCCTGGTTCCCTGCGTTCGGATTCCCTGCTTTGCAACTCCCCGCTTTGCAAGTCTGTTGTAGCAGATCCGAACAGATCGCATCCATCCCTGGAACACCAACATGGCGCACATCGCTCCCCGGAGGTGGTTCACAGACCCCGTTTGTCAAACTCACAAAAGGACCACACCATTGCTGAACGACGCCACGATTTTTCCAATCGCGAACCTGCTGCGCAAACTCGGCAGAACGGGCAGTGAAATACTGTGCCCCGTGATCAAACCAGACCGCTTCTGCCGTCTGGTTAGCTCCCTGATCCGGCTGCATCCGAATTCTCGCCATTCTTCCGGAAACTGTTTCTCTCTTTTCAAACAGATGAACATCATGCCCCTGCAAAGAGAGTTCGCGGGCACAGGTCAACCCGGCCAAACCTGCCCCGATGATTGCGACACGTTCTGCCCGTCTCAATGTTGTACCAGCTTCTGATTCTATTGACATTCCCACTCCCGGCTGAGAACAAGTGCCCGGATTGAAGCGGTTTCGCTTCGATCGTCAGCTCTTTTCTGTGCAATCTAGCAGGTTTCAGAAGGAATAAAAACGGATCCTCAGACCAACCACGAATCGCCCTATATGCAGGGCACACGCGAACAGATTTCTCTTTTCGGGATGGTCTGTTCAGGGCTGATTTTCACATTCATTTCCACTATACTCCAACGCAACGGTCACTTTTTGCGTACAAACTGCATACAATGGGGCGGTGTCGAATTTCTGGTTGGGCCCGCTCAACACATCTTTCCAATCACTCATCGAGAAAAGGGTTTTTCATGTTCCGGTCTGCTTCTATTCCTTTTTTAATTTTGCTGACGGTTTCATTTTCAGGATGTGGTGGAACCAAAACGGAGAACAAGGCCGTGGCTGTATTGAACATGCAAACGGTAGCCATGATGACGGGGGCGGACCTCAGCATGCAAAAGGCGGTTCAGGAACGCAGAAGACAGTTGAACGAAGGACTTTCCGAATACCAGGACAAGCTTCAAGCCGCCTGGAAGGAAAAGCAGAAGGAATTCGGCGATAAACCGACCGAGGAACAGCGCAAGCAGTTGGACCAGATCCTCCGAAACCTCAACAGGCAATCGATGCAGGCCGAAGAAAAATCGAGACAGAACCTGATGCAATTTCAGCAGGAATTGGTCAACAAGTTCCGTGAACTGGTCAGTCCCATCTCGCTTGAAGTCGCCAAGGAGCATGGGTATTCGGTGGTCATCATTGAAAACCCCAATCTGATCGCTTTCGATACCGCGATCAACATCACTGATCTTGTTGTCGAACGGTTGAAAGAAACCAAGGGAGAAATCGGCACGCTGCCAACGGCCAAGGCAACGCCGGATTCCTCAAAGCCGGGATCAGAATTACCCGAACTGAAACAACCGAACCTGCCCCCTCTGACTCCTCAACAATCGAAAACAAAATTGAAACTCCCGGAAGTCAAAACTGGTGAGGAAAAAAAGCAGCCTGCGGGCAAAACGCCAGCCAAAACCGATGAAAAGAAACCGGAAACCAAGACATCGACCGGTTCAACGGGCAAAACCGAATCGGCTCCCCAGAAGAAATCTCCTTCTGCAAACAAGGCTGCTCCTGTAACCGGGGGTCAGAAGAAGAATGAATCCAAACCAGACGCTGAAAAAAAGCCGGAGGAGAAACCGAAATCTGAGAAAACGGCTCCCGCTTCAGATAAAAAGTAGCAAGTGTACCAAACAGCCAAGCCGAACCGGGCAAGTCGGCAAGGAATGACCGGCTTGCCTGGAACGCGGTCTGGAGCAGCGTGGTCTGGAGCATGCTATTGTAAATATGACACAGGGAATCCCTCAAAAAAACGGTTTGGAAATAACTTTGCCTAATCGGGCTTGCGGCGATATAACACCCATTCCTGCCGGCTCTGCGCTGGCGGTTCCTCCTTTGTGCGCAGAGCCACACATTTCACCTTTCATACGTATTTCCTCAGGCGCGTTATGTCTGTTTTTGGTGGCCGGTTTTCTGCTGGCAGCCAGTCTCAGTCCTTCACCTCGCGGCTATGGAACCCATCAACAATTAGGTTTACCTCCGTGCTCGATTCAAGTTCTGTTCGGAATTCCCTGTCCCAGTTGCGGGATGACAACCAGCTTCTGCTGGTTTGTTCGCGGGGAGATTCTCAAAGCGGCCCGGGCGAATCCTGCCGGTCTGTACCTGGCGACAATCTGCGCCCTGCTGATTCCATGGACAGCGGCCATCAGCCTGTTCAATCGCATTCTCCTGATCAGGGAACCGTTGCGTTGGGCGGTCATCCTGGGCAGCGTCTACTTTCTCATTGCCTTGGCCCAGTGGGGCGTACGCTTTTACTTCGCGGCCTATTAACACTGACCCTGCTGGCCTGTCTGATGGTGACACAGCCGGGCTGCTCGTTGATGGTCATGGCGGGGAAAGCCCTGATGGGAGACCCCAAGATCCCTTCCCTGTTTCGTCAACGCACGGGCATCGATCTGATCGAGGATGAAAAAACCGTTCTCATAGTCAGCACGACTCCCGAATTTCTTCGCCTGAAAAACTCGGCTGTCGATCGTGATATTACCGAAGGGGTTTACCGGCGATTCCGGCGCAAGGAAATCAAATGCATCAGCCCCAGCAAAGTCGACAGTTGGCTTGGA
>JALWSL010000790.1:0-917 GCA_027080405.1 Planctomycetaceae bacterium | reverse complement strand
CTCGGAAATCGCGGAAGAATTCGAAACCGATTACATTATCCATTTCGATCTCGATTCGATCTCGTATGTGGAAGAAAACAGCGCCGGCTTCTATCGCGGCAAAGCTCACGGACAGGTCAAGGTTTACGCCGTGCGCGAAGTGGGCGGAAAACGCGGAGCCTTCCTGATCTTCGAACATGAATACAAAACCGCCTATCCTAAACACTACCCGATTTCCGCAGACAATATGTCGCAGCGGGCATTCGCAGAAAAATTCACAAAACGGATTGCTGATGAACTGGCCCGATTGTTTTACGACTATCGCTCGACAGAAACAGTCGACTGAAACAACTCCGACAGGAAATAGCACCGACAGGAATCAACCCCAACGGGAAACAATACCGACAGGAAACAATGCCATGTATTCTGGAAAAGCCGTCCGGTTCCCAATTCGATTCACAGCCCTGCTTCTGATGAGCGCCTTGTGCCTGATCATGACAGGCTGCAATTACGCGATCCTGCTTGGCTACCTGATCGGTGGCCCGCCAAGCATCGAACCGGATTTCGATGTCATGACCAATCAATCGATGTCCGACAAGGATGTTTCCGTCTGCGTTGTTGCCTTCGCCCCCACAGAATTGAAATGGGACTTTCCCAAAATCGACCATGAACTTGCCAAGTACGTTGCCTACCGGTTGGTTGAACACGATATCAAGGTCGTCAATCCCGATCAGGTAAAAGCCTGGCTTAACGAACATCCGGATTGGGACAAGGCGGAAGAAATCGGAAAAGCATTCGGTTGCAATTACGTTATCTACATCGACATGAACGATTTCCATTTGTACGAGGAGAACAGCACCACGCTTTACCGGGGTCG
Organism: Planctomycetaceae bacterium; assembly: GCA_027080405.1. Lineage (GTDB taxonomy): Bacteria > Planctomycetota > Planctomycetia > Planctomycetales > Planctomycetaceae > Rubinisphaera. Next base: position 61 of record JALWSL010000790.1, on the reverse strand, counting down.
CTCGGAGTGCTATATTTCCGTGTTTGAAATGGACGAGGATGGTTACGGCGACAAAATCTAC
>JALWSL010000789.1:8535-10443 GCA_027080405.1 Planctomycetaceae bacterium | reverse complement strand
GGATTGCCTCCAAAGAACCGCTGGGCCACCAGGATTTGTGCGTCGCGATTTTGATGCAACTTGAAGCAGAGGCTGCCCAGTTGTCACCTGCCCAACTGACCCGACTGACGAAGCGGGTTGCACAGGCGATCGAACAGTTGCAGTCCTGCGTTCCCGATTCTGCAATTCCCTATCTGTTCTCTGCCAGGCTGGCAGGGCTTCAAAAAAAATATGAGGAATCTGTCGTCCAACTCGAACAGGCAACTCAACTCGATCAGCAGGATCCTTCCCTATGGTATGCGCTGTATGAAGCCTGTCGGCAGAACGGTCACGACGATAAAAAAAAACAATTAAACGCACTGATGCATGCCCAACAACTGGAACCGGAAAACCTGTTTCTGCTGACGGAACTCCTGTTGGTTCAGGCGGAAACCGAACAGATTGAAATTCGCAAAACCCTGCAACAGACCCAAACGGTTATCCGCCCGTTTCTAGCCAGCATCAAGAAGATGACACGACTCGATGCGGGTGAGCTTGTTGAAAAAACGATCTCACAATTGAATGAGAAGCCGGAGGCCGCCACGTGGAAACAGGTAAAACGGAATGTCCGCATTCTGGTCAATGTACTGAAACCGGAAGACCTGATGCAAAGCGACCGTCGGCGAATCGCAAAAAACATGTTGGAATACGTCCGCTTCCGGTTTTCTCCTGCGTTACAGAAGCAATGCAGAGATATCAAACCGACCGCCCAACAAAGTCTGCCAATTTCCTTTGCCAAACAGACAGAAGCCGAAACAATCAATGAAAGCTCCCCGTTTCTATCTTTTCGTTTGGGTGATTTCGATCTGGATGGCCAAACCGATATCGTCACACTCGGAACCGATGAATTGAGTGTCTGGTCGCGCGAAGGGACAAGCGAAACGTGGCAAAAAATTGCGCAAATGGAACTGCACTACCCGGTTCGCTCGTTCGTACTTGTCGATTTGGATCAGGACATCGAAGAGCATCAGAACAGTCACGGACTCCACAACAGTCCCGCACTCCCGGGAAAAAAGAATCCGACGGAAGCAAATAACGATCCCCGTCTGCAAATTGGCCCGGAATTTGATGCGGATCTCGATATTGTTCTCATCAGTGAAAACGGGATCCGCCTGATCGAGAACAGGCATGAACCGGAAACAGGGAAACGGACTTTGGTAGAAGTTGGCGGGGATCAGGAAGCCAACGGGGGTCAAGAAACTGGCGGGAAAACTGCTTCGATCAACGTATCTTCTGTCAGAGAGGTATTACCCGTGGATTTCGATCATGATGGCGATCTCGATTTCTGCGTGGCAACAGAACATGAGGTCTCTTTGTGGAGGCGAGTTTCCGCTTTTCATTACGAGAATATCAGCAGTGACTCGTCGTTGCCGGGAGATGGTCTCGTCATTCATTCGCTGGTCGCCGTCGATTGGGATCGTGATGTCGATCTGGATATTATCGTTGGCACTCAGGATGGAAAACGGCTCGGGTTTCTTGAAAATTTGAGGCATGGCCGATTTCATTGGAGAGAATTTCCGATTCAGGGGTTAACGCCCGGTAAACTCTCGGATCTGCAGGTCATTGATGCTGACGCCAATGCGTCATGGGATTTACTGTTGGGCGGCACTTCAGGCATTCATATCGTAAAAACGGAACTCTCTCCGGGGGGGAATGTGAATCTGTTGCCGGCATCTCGCATTTCAGGCGAGCCTTGCGAAAGAATGCATCTGGCCGATTTTGACAACAACGGCTGGCTCGATATCGTCTCCCTCCACACAGATTCCGTGCGGCTGTTTTTGGCTGATTCCCGTGGTATTTTCGATAAAAAAACAGCCGTTTCCTCATTTGAATCTGAATCTGCCCGCCTGGTCGCCTCTTCCGATTTCGATCGTGATGGCGATCTTGATC
>JALWSL010000789.1:352-8525 GCA_027080405.1 Planctomycetaceae bacterium | reverse complement strand
ATGCGTTCTCGGTGTTGGAAATCCGTCTGGAAATGGAAAGAAGAACCCGATTTCGCTCCTCTCCAATCAGGGAGGAGAGAAAAACAACTGGCTGGAAATTGCGTTGCGGGCCGAACAGATAAAGGGGAATCAGCGCTCAGCCAGCGGGCGAGTCAATCATTATGGGATCGGCTCTTTACTGGAACTGAAAGCGGGACAGCTATATCAACCGCGGACTGTCAATTCGCAAACAACGCATTTCGGTCTTGGTCAGCACAACAGTGCCGAAGTGCTGCGTATTTTATGGACTAACGGGATCCCTGCGAACATCCTTTCACCCGCTCGAAACAGCCGAATTTACGAGAAGCAGACCCTCAAAGGTTCCTGTCCGTATCTATATGCGTGGAACGGCGAACGATACGAATTCGTTACTGATCTCCTCTGGGCTGCTCCTCTCGGTCTGGTTACGCCAGCTGGCGAATTGGCCCCCTATCGGGAATGGGAATATCTGCTCATCAGGGGAGAACAGCTACGGCCCAAAGAGGGAACTTACCAATTGCAAATAACCGAGGAACTTTGGGAAGCGGCCTATTTCGATACCGTTCAACTGATCGCGATCGATCATCCCGCCGAAGTGCAAATATTTTCCAACGAAAAGGTAGGCCCGGCTCACCTGGCTTCTTTTGGAATACACACGGTTCGGAGCCCCCGAAAACCGATCTCGGTGAGCAATCAATACCACGACGATCTGCTGGAACTGGTTTCCGAAAAGGACGACCGATACGCGAAACCGTTCCGAAAAAAACAGAGACAGGGAGTGGTCGAAAATCATTATCTGGAGATCGATTTGGGAAAGCTGAAAAGTCCGAAGTCGATCAAACTTTTCTTGACGGGCTGGATTCGGCCCAGTGATACCTCGATCAACACCGCGATGACACAAGACGGGACGGTTGCACCTCCGGCCCCTTTATCGCTATCGGTTATAAACTCCCGGGGAAAGTGGGAACGGGTGATTCCGTTTACCGGTTTTCCAGGAGGAAAAACGAAAACCATCGTGCTTGATCTTTCCAACACTTTTCTGACAGACGACTACCGCCTGAGGCTTTCCAGCGAGCAGGAACTTTATTGGGATCACATCTTCTACACAGTTGACGAAACGCCAGTTGATTTCAGTCGGATCGACTGTAAACTGGTTGAAGCCGATTTACATGATCGGGGATTCTCGCAGGTGATTCCGCCGCCCCGGTTTGGTCCGGAACTGTACGCCTATGATGTGGTCTCGCAGTTCTCGAAGTGGCCGCCGATGCGGGGGTATTTGACAAACTACGGCGATGTACGAAAATTGATTGACCAAAAGGACGAACGGCTTGTCGTGATGGGGGCGGGTGATGAGATGACGCTTCGGTTTGAGGTGCCCGATCAACCGGTTCCCGAGCACTGGCGGCGTGATTTCATCCTGTACAATGTCGGTTGGGATAAAGACGCCGATCTGAATACGGTTTATGGTCAATCGGTAGACCCGCTGCCGTTCTATCGGATGAGTCGCTACCCTTTTGTCACTGATGGGGATCTTACACACGCGGAATCGCTTCAGAGGGACACCAGCGCGGGCCGCCGTCGTTTACAATCCCGTTCCAGATTTTGGAACGCTTTGAAAAAATCAACTTCGCCAGTCCAGGACAGGCAAGACCAATAGGGAATCACTATCATGAATCGTTTTCCTGAAAAAGTGGGATTGGGAAAATCCTTCTCCGCTTTTCTGTCGGGACTGCTTCTGCTGCTGTGCGGCAACGCGGAGGCTGCAGAAAAATTTCAGTATCCGTTGGCCGTTGTCGTAGATAATCGGGACGCGATATACGTCGCCGATTTGAAGTTGCCCGGGATCTGGAAAATATCGGATGGCAAAGAAGAAATTTTTTTTCAGGCTTCGAAGAAATATCGTACGCCTCTTAACGCAGTGAGATGTCTGGCGTTGGATCAGGCTGGAAACCTGTTGGCGGGAGATTCATCGACGCGCGAAGTGTATCGCTTTTCCGCTCAGGGGAAACCGGTCCCGCTGACTGGCGGAAAAGTTGGCATTCCGATGGCTCTGGCCGTCAACGCCAGGGGGGATATTTATGTCGCTGATCTGGAAACCCGTTCGATTCTTGTTATTCCGGACAAGGGAGGAGCGCCCGAACCGTTTGCGAGCGGCCTGGCTGTTCGAGGAATGGCGTTCGATTCCCGGGGAAACCTGCTGGTAGCTGCTCACGCGAAAGACCAGTTGTTGCGAATCACTCCTGAGAAAAAAAAGGAAGTCGTGATCTCTGGTCGCCCATTCCAGTTTTCGCATCACCTGGCGATTGATGCAGATGGTAATTGCTATGTGGCCGATGGCTACGCAAAAACGGTCTGGAAGGTTTCTGCAAGCGAAAAAGAGCCGAAGCCGGACGCTTTTGTCAGTGGCGAAACGCTTGAGAACCCGGTTGGTCTGACCTGGCACAAGAATCTGCTTTATGTGGCTGACCCCAGGGTAAAAGCGGTATTGGTTTTCGATCAAACAGGAAAACTGAAATCGCAAATCCCAAAGAAGTAGCTGTTCGTCTCCTGATGCTTGCCAGTTGAAATTGTTGATAGCCGATGAATACCTCTGATGCTCCTCCAGTAAAACGGCGTAATGTTGCCGCGATTGGCCCACGGTTGCGGCTGCTTTATCTTTTTGTGCTGGCACTGGTTGCCATGCTCGTGGCCAACTCTGTGTACCTGGTCAGCATCACGCTAATGGAATGGTTTTCGGGAGGGCACTACCAGAACTATTTTTATCTGGTGATGTTTCTGTGCCATATTTTGCTGGGGCTTCTGTTTCTAACTCCGTTCGTTATCTTCAGCACGATTCACTTTCTTAACACAAAAAACCGGAAAAAGCGAAGAACGGTCTATGTTGGTTACGCGTTGTTGAGCGTCAGTGTGGTTCTGTTAGTCAGCGGTATTATGCTGGTCAGAATTTCTGGTCTGTTCGAACTGAAGACACCTTCTCTGCGCCGTTTCATTTACTGGCTGCATGTCATCACCCCACTTGTCGTCCTTTGGCTTTATTGGCTGCATCGGCAAGTGGGCCCGAAAATCAAATGGCGACAGGGAAGAAACTATCTGGCCTTTGTCGCGGTAATGATGCTTCTCATGCTGGCGCTGCATTCACAGGATCCCCGTCAATGGAATGTGGTCGGTCCGCAATCGGGGGCAAAGTATTTCGAACCTTCCCCCGTACGCACCACAACCGGAAAATTTATTCCGGCCAGGGCGCTGATGATGGATGACTATTGCAGGAACTGTCATGCCGATGTCCATGCCAGTTGGAAAGACAGCGTTCATCATTTAAGTTCGTTCAACAACCCTGTCTACCTGGCATCGATACGCGAAACAAGGGACGTTTTATTGAAACGGGACGGTTCAATCCAGGCTTCCCGTCTTTGTGCCGGCTGCCACGACCCGGTTCCTTTCCTCAGCGGGGCGTTCGATGACCCGAACTTCGATGATGTCAAGCATCCGACCGCGCATGCCGGTGTCACCTGTACCACATGCCACGCCATTACGCATGTCAACAGTGTGAAGGGAAATGGCGATTACACGATTGAAGAGCCGTTGCATTACCCATTTGCCTACAGCGACAATCCTGTTCTTCGGTGGATCAACCATCAGTTGGTCAAAGCAAAACCAGCCATGCACAACAAGACTTTCCTGAAGCCGCTGCATAAAACAACGGAGTTCTGTTCGGTTTGCCACAAGGTCAATCTGCCTGGAGAGCTGACCCATTACAAACAGTTTTTGAGAGCTCAGGATCATTACGACTCCTTCCTGCTCAGCGGGATTTCCGGACATAGTGCCCGCAGTTTCTACTATCCCAAACAGGCCGAGAAGAACTGTAATGACTGCCATCTCCCCTTGATGGAGTCGGATGATTTTGGCACCGACTTCTTCGATGACAGCGGTATCCTGAAAGCTCACAATCATCTCTTCCCTTCAGCCAATACGGCATTGGCCTGGTTGAGAGACAAGCCGGAGGTAATCGATGCACATCGCCAATTCCTGAAAAACAACGTGATGCGTGTAGACATTTTCGGCATCAAGAAGGGAAAAACGATTGATGCCCCGCTCCAGGCCCCGTTGCGCCCATTGCTACCGAAGTTGGAACCGGGAGAAACGTATGTTGTCGAGACCGTTCTGCGGGCGCTACGGGAAATGGGACATCACTTCACACAGGGAACAACCGATTCCAATCAAATTTGGTTGGATGTGACAATAACCAGTGGCGGCAAAGTGATCGGTCGAAGTGGCGCGCTGGATGAGAATCGTCGAGTCGATCCGTGGGCCCATTTTGTCAATGTTTTTCTGCTCGATAGAAATGGATACCGGATCGAACGCAGAAATCCGCAGGATATTTTCACACCGCTTTACAATCATCAAATCGGCCCGGGGACCGCCCAAACGGTTCATTATCAATTCGAACTGCCGAAGGATATTGATGCTCCCGTTGAAATCAGTGTCAAGCTGCAGTATCGAAAGTTCGATTCCACGTTGATGGATTTTGTCCACAAAAGCCGAAAACCGGGCGATCCCCTGCTTCGAGGTGCCCAACCGGGAGAGCCGTATCTGAACCAGCTTCCGATTATCACGATTGCGGAAGACCGGGTTGTTCTTCCGGTCGCAGGTGTTGATGTTGAGCCAGAACAGCAAAGCAGCGATGTTGCCGTGTGGGAGCGTTGGACCGATTACGGTATTGGCTTGCTTCAGAAGGGGAAGGCAACTCTCCGGCAAGCGGCTGATGCGTTTACCAAGGTGGAACAGGCAGGACGATACGACGGCCCATTGAATTTGGCGCGTGTCTATTTTCGTGAAGGGCGATTGGACGAAGCTGTTGAAGCGATCAACCGGGCCACCGCGTTTGATTCGCCCGGACCGCCTCCCTGGACAATCGCCTGGTTGAGCGGCATGATCAACCGTCAGCAGGGGAATTTGCAGGCGGCAGAGCGCAATTATCGCAGTGCTTTGTACGATCATACCTCCGAGATGCAGAAGCGGGGATTCGATTTCAGCCTCGACTATGTTGTGGTCAACCAGTACGGGGAGGTTCTGTTCGATCTGGCCAGGCAACAACGAGGAGAATCCCGAGCTGAGCAACGCCAGAAATATCTTGAACAGAGTATCGAACAATTCAGTAAAACATTGGAAATCGATCCGGAAAATGTCACCGCGCATTACAACCTGCAGCTTCTGTATGCACAACTGGGAAAAGCGGAACTTTCCAGAAAACACCAGAAACTGCATGCGCTGTACAAGCCGGATGACAACGCGACAGATATCGCGATTGCAGCGGCCAGAAAACGTTATCCGGCGGCGAATCATGCTGCCGAGGCTGTTGTCATTTATCCTCTGCAGCGAAAAGGGGCTCCCGACCTCCCGGAAACAGCGTTAATCAGCAAGAGCAGGTAATTTCATGAATTCAACCGGTGATGAAGAAGAATTGCACGAATCGGGTGACGATGACGCCGCGGTCGGACGGGCCTTCAAGGTTTCTGCAGCGATCATCCTGTGCGCGATCGTCATGGTAATGATCGGTTTCTACCTTTTCCGTCCGGAGGAGCAGGCTTCGGAAATCGTCGAAACACCACTTGATGTTCCCACGGTACGGGACGAGCAATCGGTCGTCATACCTGAATTGCCTTTCACAGATATCACCGAGCTTGCAGGCATTGACTTTCAACATGAAAACGGTGCACGTGGCGAGAAGCTGTTACCTGAGTCGATGGGAAGTGGCTGTGCCTTTTTCGACTGCGACAACGATGGGGATCAGGATATTCTGCTACTCAACTCCACGACATGGAACACAGAACCTGAAAAGAACGCTGAAGCTGAAAATGAAACAGGAAGTTCCGCCCGTGCGATGAAACTGTATCTCAACGACGGTACGGGAAAATTTCAGGATGCGACCGATACATGGGGGCTCGATATCGTCATGTACGGCGAGGGAGTGGCTTGCGGCGATTACGATAATGATGGAGATGTCGATCTTTTCATTTCAGCCTTGGGAAAAAATCATCTCTTCCAGAACGGCAACGGGAAATTTACGGAAGTGACCGAGATGGCCGGAGTGGCCGGTGAACGGGATGCGTGGAGTACCAGTTGTGGCTGGTTCGATTATGATAATGATGGCCTGCTTGATCTGTTCGTCTGCAATTATCTCGGCTGGACGCGCGAATTCGATATCGCACAGAATTTCCAGCTAACAGGCGGAGGGCGGGCTTACGGTCGTCCGCAGGTTTTCAAGGGGGCGTTATCGTATCTCTATCACAATGAAGGAAACGGCAAGTTTCGTGATGTGAGTGCCCAGGCGGGGATCCAGATAGAAAACCCGGCAACCAATATCCCGATGGGAAAATCGCTGGGTGTGACCTTCGATGATTATGACAATGATGGCAACCTTGATATTTTCGTATCGAACGACACGGTGCAGAACTTTCTGTTTCACAATAAAGGGGATGGGACGTTTGAAGAAATCGGTGCGATTGCCGGGGTTGCGTATGACTCTGCCGGGAATGCACGCGGAGCGATGGGGCTGGACAGTACACGCTTTCGCAATACCGATGAAATTGGTATCGCGATCGGCAACTTTGCGAACGAAATGACCGCCCTCTATGTCTCACCCGGTGATGATATCCAGTTCAGCGACGAAGCGATTTCGTCCGGCCTGGGGCCTCGTACACGGCTCAGTTTGACATTTGGATTATTCTTTTTTGATTGTGATCTGGACGGAAGGCTTGATCTGTTTACCGCAAATGGCCACCTGGAGGAAGATATCAACAAGGTGCAAGCCAGCCAGTTTTATGAACAGCCCCCCCAATTGTTCTGGAACAGCGGGCCGGAATCCGCAACCGAATTCATTCAGGTGCCCCCGGAAAAAACGGGAACCGATTTGTCAAAAAGAATAGTCGGGCGGGGAGCTTCCTACGCGGATATCGATGCCGACGGTGATCTCGATATTCTGATCTCAACGACGGGGAAGAAGGCACGCCTGTTGAGAAACGATCAAAAATCGGGCAATCACTGGGTTCGTTTCAAACTGATCGGCGGCAAATCCAACCGCGACGCAATCGGGGCCGCCCTCACGCTTCAAACCGGACAGGGAACCCAGTTTCGGCGGGTGATGCCGACCCGTAGTTATCTCTCGCAGGTTGAATTGCCCGTCACCTTCGGTCTAGGAACAGAAGAAAACATTTCACGGCTCGTCATCCAGTGGCCCAGCGGCAAAACAACGACCCTGGAAAACCTCCCTTCCAACCAGATTCATGTTATCAAAGAAGAATGAGACGCGGAGGCTCGTTGAGATACGCCACCTCGTTGCTCTTCGCAAGCCCCGAAAGATCAGTCCGCCGAGGTGTACCGATACATATTGGCGACCTCCGGCTCAAACAGACCGACATGATTGAACGGCGCGATTTGTTGTTTTATCTCGCTAATAAAATCAACGGTTTCCTGGTTGTTCTCCCCTTCGTCAGATGTGACCGTCTTCAATTCCTCATACAACTGCTGCACCAAAGTAGTGAATCGGGCGTCGTCCGCACAGAGAAAGGCCGGGCGGGAATCGCTTTCGAGTTGATATCTTTTTTCATAGGTCGTCGCTGCCGCGAAATAGAGCATTGCCCAGGCCGTAAACAGGGGAAACTCGTACAGCGAGCGGTAACAGCCTGCCACCAGAAGGTCAATCAATCGAAATTCCGCCAAGGTTTTCTGTGAGTATTGTTTAAGGGACAATTCCCGTTTTTTTCCGGTTTCATCCAAAAGAATCGGACAGAGGCATTCGATTCCCGCCATCGTATGAGCCAGGCCGGTGCTGTGAAGAGGATCAATAAACCCCACGGCAAATGGCAGGGCTGCCCAATCTGGCCCGGAAGCGGCTTTCCGTAGTCGTTGCAATCGGCCACAACGATAGACCTTCCCCGGAAACGGAGCCAATGCGGCCCGTGAAAGCATTTTCGCAAACGACGGTTTGCCTTGGCGGATCGATATCCATGCCTGTTCCGGCGTTGCCGTTTTCATTTCATAACTGAAGCCACCAGAGGAAAGGAAACCGAGACTGGTCAAACCGTTTTCGAATCGGAGTTGCCACAGCCAGCCGTCCGGAAACAGGTGGTGGACGGCAGAATCATCGACGGGAAAC
>JALWSL010000789.1:0-342 GCA_027080405.1 Planctomycetaceae bacterium | reverse complement strand
GAAACGGATAGTCACAACAGCTTCCACCAGACTGCTCAACCCACTGCGCCACCGAATCGACTCCTTCCCAATGACCAAAAATGGCTGACGAATTTGTCTGCAGTTCTTCCGTGATACAGGGGATGTTCAATTGATCGAGAAGAACGGCGCTCTCGCCGGTCGCATCAATCATAAAACGACTGCTCACCGTTTCCGTTTTCAGATCACGTTCAAAAGAAACCTGCCAATCGTGTGGGGCAGGATGTTCGATTTCAATCCGTTTGGCATCTTCATATAAACAGGCAGAATGTTTTTGTGCGACAGTCACCAGAAATTGATCGACATCCGGACGATACCACTGCG
>JALWSL010000788.1 GCA_027080405.1 Planctomycetaceae bacterium | reverse complement strand
TCTCGATTATCTCGATCAAAGTGGCCTGGCGGAGAATACGATTGTCGTTTATTCGTCGGATCAAGGCTTCTATCTGGGAGAACATGGCTGGTTTGATAAACGGTTCATGTATGAGGAATCGTACCGTCAACCACTGTTGGTGCGCTGGCCAGGTGTTGTGAAACCAGGTCAGGTCTCGAAGCAACTTGTTTCGAATGTTGATTTCGCGGAAACGTTTCTCGATGTCGCTGGAATTCCGATTCCGCCCAAAATGCAGGGCCGAAGTATTGTGCCGATTCTGAAAGGCAACGTGCCCGAAGATTGGAGGAAATCACATTATTATCAGTATTACGAATTCGAACCGGACAGACGTACCGCTCACATGGTCCGCCGGCATCGCGGCGTTCGGACTGATCGTTACAAGCTGATCCATTTTTACAATCTTGGGGAATGGGAACTTTACGATCTGGAAAAAGACCCACACGAAATGCACTCTGTTTATGGGCAAACCGAGTATGCGAAAATCCAGGCGGAACTGCACGCAGAGCGGGAACGGTTAGCCAAAGAGTTGGAAGTGCCGGACGACACAGGTTCGGTGCCGAAAAATCCGGTTTACCCGAAACGGAAACCACAAAAGAAAAAAACGAAGAAGAAGCCGGGAAAAAAATAGTTTTGCAGATTCCGCAACAGTGATGTTTTTCAGGAGAAGTTGATTGGCGATCGTTTGGTTTGTACTCGGCTGTTTGTTGCCGGCTTTTCTTGTTTCTCTTATCGTCACTCGATTGATGATCCTTGTTGCACCGTATTGTGGTTTGGTAGACATCCCGGCTGAGCGAAAAGTTCATGAGCATCCCACGCCCCTGGGAGGAGGTGTCGGGATCGTGCTCGGCGTTATTCTCCCGCTCGCCTTGGCGAATCTTTTTGTCTGGCTGATGCTTCAAGGAGTGCTCCCTTCTGACTGGCTGCCCGAAACGCTCCACGAACAACTGGGAGGCGTGTTGTATCGTGCCCCGCAAATGTGGGGCATTCTTATTGCCGGTTTAATTCTGGCCATTACCGGTTTGATTGATGATGTGCATCCTGTTTCCTGGAAACTGCGGCTCGGAATTCAGTTCTGCGTGGCGATTGGTGTTGTCGCCGCCGGGGTTCGTGCGTCACTATTTATCGGCTCTGCTCCCATCGGGTGGATCGTGACGGTTTTCTGGCTGGTGTTGTTGATCAATTCGCTCAATTTCCTGGATAACATGGATGGTTTGACAGCGGGCATCAGCATGATTGCCTCACTCCTTTTTGCATCGATCATGCTGACACAAACTTCCGAACCCCGCTGGTTGGTCGCGGGAATTTTGTTGGTAATGGTCGGGGCGTGTGCCGGTTTTTTAAGATGGAACTGGTCGCCTGCCAAAATCTTCATGGGAGATGCGGGAAGCACTTTCCTGGGTTTCATGCTCGGCTGCATGACGGTTCTGGGAACATTTTACGATGAAAGCATGTCGGACACGCACGTGATGCTGGCTCCGCTTTGCGTTCTGGCTGTGCCTCTTTACGATTTTTCTTCGGTGATGTTTATTCGTTTGAAGCGGGGTTTGAGTCCGTTTCATCCCGACAAGAACCATTTTTCCCATCGCTTGACGGAATTAGGGCTTTCCCGCCGCAATGCGGTGTTGACGATTTACTTATGTACACTGACAACCGGACTGGCGGGACTGCTTTTGTATCGGATCCCCGACTGGTCAGCCGCCTGGACGGTGATCGCGATGACACTCTGCGTTCTGTGTATTATTGCCATTCTCGAAACAGCAGGGCGAGGGAAAAATGGCAAAGAGTAAGCGGAACACACCTCACCAAAAACGTTCAACAAAACGGGAAAATCAACCGGCAGATTCCTCCGCCGATCGATCCGATCTATCGTCGAAACGCGAAGAAGCAAGCGATCCCCTTATGCCCATCCTGCTGGCTGTCTGCACCGGACTGTTTTTTGGGCGGATGCTAATCCCGACTGAATCTTCCCATCAGGGAGATACGATTCTGTTCGTCTTTTTCTGGATGATCTTGTTCAGCGTTGTTTGCTGGCTTGGAATGCGAAATCGCCTTGCGTTACCGGCTTCAATTGATCTGATCGATGTTTCGTTATTTCTGCTCGCATTTCTGGGGCCGCTGGTCTCATTGATTGCGCTGTCAATACGTGGCGGAAACCTGCGCACAGGGTGGTACAGTTTTTGGGAGTCGGCTGGCACGTTCATCACGGTTTTTATTATCAGAAAACTGATGCTGAAAACCCGTTCGATGCTGCCGATCGTGTTGCTGCTCGGAATTGTTGTTCCGATGAGCGGACTCGGGATTTATCAGCATTATGTTTCGTATCCTGAAAAACGGGCGCTCGTGAACCCGATTGCCCAACGTTGGGAGGAACTGGAACGGGAAATTGCTGGGGCAACAGAAAGTGAAAGAATTCGTTTGCAGCGCAAGCAGTCAAAATTGCAAAAAGAGATGAACGATTACGGCATCCCGCTGGATGAGAAAATGCGCAAGGGGTTGTTGAACCGCTTGAACAACAGCAGTGAGCCGACCGCCCGGTTTGCATTGGCGAACACATTAGGAGGCGTTCTTGCCCTGGCAGGCGTTCTGATGATCGGATTTCTGTTCGAGTTGACAATCCAG
>JALWSL010000787.1:1443-2640 GCA_027080405.1 Planctomycetaceae bacterium | reverse complement strand
GCCCCTTCCACTGGAACTTGAAAGAGCAGGATTCGCCAGGCTGCCGACGTTTGTGAGCGTGCTGCGCATGGAGACCTCGAGGCTCGAATAACCGATATCCAGGCAACAGGAGACTTGGCCCGGATATTTCACGGTATCAACTCGATGCTCGATTACACAGATGCCTTTGTCAGGGAAGCCAAAGCCTCGTTGGTGGCCGCTGCGAAAGGAGATTTTCATCGACGGGTAATTTTGCGAGGAATGACAGGAACCTTCCGCCAAGCCTCGGAGATTATCAACCAGGCCTCCTCCGAGATGAAGCTGAAATCGGACGCGCTGGTAACTGCCGAGCAGGAACGACTTCAAATGGCGGATGAATTCGAGTCGACAATCAAGGAAATTTCAACAATTGTTGCTTCGGCTGCCACCCAAATGTGCTCGACAGCCCAGCATCTGACGGACACGAGCAGACAAACAGCAGAACAATCCACCGAGGCATCCGAGGCGACCGGCCTGGTCTCCGAAAATGTCAGCAATGTGATGGCTTCTACCAACCAGTTTTCCGTCGCTATTGCCGAAATCGAACAGAGAGTTTCCGATTCGGCCCGAATCGTAACCAGGGCCGTGGAGGAGGCAGATCACGCCGGAGACGTGATCGGGAAATTGGAAGAATCATCCTACAGTATCGATTCTGTCGTACGCATGATAACTGATATTGCAAAACAGACAAACCTTCTGGCATTGAATGCTGCCATTGAAGCTGCCCGGGCAGGAGATGCCGGAAGAGGGTTCGCGATTGTTGCATCCGAAGTAAAAGAACTCGCCCAGCAAACACACACGGCAACCGAACGGGTCAGCGAGGAAATATCGAATATCAAAAAATCCAGCGGCGACGCGGAAGACGCGATCTCTTCGTTCCGGGAGACGATCAACAACCTGAATCAGATCAGCGACTCGATCTCATTGGCTGTTTCTGAACAGGGAAGCGCGATAAAAGAAATCGGGCACAACGTCGATGAACTGTCCCGGCATGTGGAAGGCGTATCAGGAAACATCTACCATGTTAACGAAATGGCCGACAAGACCAATCATGCAATCGAAGATCTCCACGCAGCTGCGGGAGAGCTTTCCAGACAGTCGGAAAAAATGAGTCTGGCCGTCGATCAATTCCTCTCAAAAATCAGGAGCAAAGCTGCGTAAGAGAGTGAATGCTTTCAG
>JALWSL010000787.1:0-1433 GCA_027080405.1 Planctomycetaceae bacterium | reverse complement strand
CCCCTGCTACTGCAGTTACAATCGGCAGTCCGTAGAAACTCAGATTTTACTTTCGGTGATCGATGCGACATCTTCGTCGATCGCAACAAGCAGTTCACCCACTCGACGGTAAAGTTTTTCTGAATAGCGATTACTGTCGATAATTTCAGCCGCCTGTTGACGAACGGTGGTGTCGGAAATGAGAGTGACGTCGTTGCCGTGTTCCTGGAGTGACCTGCCCAAACTGCGAGCTTTCGGGATGAAGCCATTATCCAAATGATCCATTAGCTCCCGCATCACTCGCTCTGCTTCGTTCAACTTGTCCCGAAGCGTCATGTTCGAAATAGATTCAGCCATATTGATCGCCTGCCAAGATTCGAGTGAGAGTTAAACAAACCAGATATTCCATCCTGATGTATGATGATTGCAAGGGCATCCCCGTGTCAACATACTTTGCAATCATTACAGGCTGATTCAGATATCACGAAAGATTTCGGCAATGAAGTAACATTGACCATTGCAGAATGCCCAATGGATGCGCCGATGCAACCAGACGTGTTTGAGGATCGGGACAGGGGGGGGGGAACTTGCTCCCGAACTGCTAACTTGCGAAAATGCAGAAGTCGCAGGCTGGTTCGGTTTTGAGCCGGAAGATTGACTACCTTCCACGCGACAACCTGTCCGGACACGTCCGGACGACAACGTTCGATTCCTGAGCAGCCAGGGAGTTCGTTACATTCGGCGACGCTGCAGGAAATTCAAATGCAAAGGCGAATTTCAATGCCGAATGATACATAACGGACATTATCGGACGTTGCTGTATCGGAAAGTTGCTCGCCGATGTTGTACTTCTGACATGCTTTGGCTTTTCTCTCGAAGTGGCGAGTGACAGAGGTTGTTACTCCGCCTGTTGGCTGTTCTTCACGGCTTGTTCTTCGAAAATGCCGATGCGTCGGAAGCGTTCATAGCGGTGATTGACCAACTCTTCAGGCGACAGTCCCGACAGTTTTTTCAACCCTTTCAGGATTTCAATTTTGAGATTACTGGCGGCTTGCCGCGGGTGTTGATGAGCCCCGCCAAAAGGTTCCGGAACGACAGAATCGACAACACCAAATTCCAGCAGATCCGGACCAGTAAAACGAAGAGCCTTGGCAGCCTTGTCGGCATGTTTGACATGCTTCCACAGAATGCCCGCACAGCCTTCCGGACTGATGACAGAATAGTAGGCGTATTGCATCATGCAGACATAGTCGCCAACGCCAATCCCCAAAGCGCCGCCGGATCCCCCTTCTCCGATGACCACGCAAACGATTGGAGTGCCCAGGCGGGACATTTCTCGCAAATTGTATGCGATTTGATACGCCTGACCTCGTTCTTCCGCGCCAACTCCCGGATAAGCCCCCGCGGTATCGATGAAGCTGATGATCGGCAAATTGAACTTGGCAGCCATCTCC
>JALWSL010000786.1 GCA_027080405.1 Planctomycetaceae bacterium | reverse complement strand
GTCAATTGCCAAAGGAACTTCCCGGTTTTTTCGTCGAAGCAGAGAATCGTCCCGCGGTCCCCTTTATGCTTGGGGCGATATTCCCCGCCGTTGTTGCTGCCGACGAAAACATGACCGCTGGCAATCGCGGGATTACCGTACGTTTGCGAACCGAGCCGAGCCGTGTAAACGATCTTTTTCCCTTTGGCCGCTTCAAGAGCCGGTTCAAAATCGATGGAAACCGGGGCCGTCAGATTCACCATGTTGCGGGAAGGATCGCCCCCCCACATCGGCCAGTCTCCCGTGATATTCTTCTTCGCCGCGGAAGTCTTTGAGTCACCCGTTTTCGGAGCGGCTGGTTTGGGAGATTCCTTTTTCGACTCCGTTTTTTTCGGCTCCGGTTTCGGTTCCGGTTTTGGAGCAGGTTTCTTAGTCTCCGGTTTCGGTTCCGGCTTTGGAGTCGCCGGTTTTTCTTCCTTCATTTTTTTTTCGGAAGTTTCGGGAGCAGCCGGTTTCGGTTCTGCTTCTTTCTTTTCAGGTGTTTCTTTCGGAGCATCCGGTTTTGAATCTTCTGCTTTTGGAGCCGGTTCGGTCGCAGGCTCGTCATGCGGAGGCCCCCCGGGAGGGATCGCTGTTGAACCAGCTTCGGTGTTGCCGGGAGCGGCTGGCTTCTCTGCGGGCTTGCAACCAACCCAGACCAATGTGGTAAGAAGCAATAAAGCGTATTGCCATTTTTTTGATGACTGTAACGTCATTGATCATTTCCTTTTTTCTGCGTACCTGATAAATGTTCTCTCATTGAAGAAGGCGCATCGCAACGCATTCTGTCTGGTCTCTTCCGTTCCACGACGAAAAAGCGGGCCTTCTATTTTCCTTCTGGAGTCACGATGACATTATCGAAATAGGACGTCGCCAACGCGTAGGTGTAAAGCCCGGGGCTGCCATTGAAATTCGGATGCGGATCGACCGCATCGATCATCCAGTCCTTCGGTTCCTCTTTGCTGCGATCCCAGACCTTGCCCAGAACATGCGCCTGGCCGTCGCGGATTTCTACCTTCATTTTCATCCTGTACCAGATGTCAGGATCGGAACGGAATTTGACTTCCTTCGCCATTCGCTTGTGCGGTGCCCAACTCTGGACGGCCAGTTTCCCGTTGTTCCCTTTCAGGATCAGATTGTATCGCTGGGCCGTGATACCAATGCTGGGAAGTCTCCGTTTTTCTTCCTTCATCAACACATCGGCCTGAATGGTGTAGCCTTTCATATCGGGAGGCCCGATCCAGATATAGGCAGAAGGGCGACCCCGTCCGGTCGATTTCATCAACGCTTTTTCGCCATCCACCTCGGCTGGTTTCAGTTTCAGAAACGCATTGATCCAGGTCGCAGGCACCTGCTTTCCTGTGAGATTGTTGAAATCCCACTTCCAGACGCCCGTGGGGAAATAGCGAACGCGGGCGGATGTTGTCAAATCACCCACCTTGGCCACAACAATACCTCCCTGTTCTTTGTCCGCTCCCTCAAAAACGAGTTTATTCCCTTGTGCCTTTCCAGCGGAGAGATTTTCCTGTGGTTGCAATTCAAAATCGACCTTCTTCAGAAACAGGCCGTTTTTGTCATAAGCTCGACATTCGTAATCGATCGAACCGCTGCCTGTCACCCGGGCTTCGTAAGGAATCAGCCGCAGCGTCGCGATCTCATCCCCTGCACTTTTTTCAGGGGCCAGAGGCGGAATCGGATCGGAACCCGCTTTTTTCGTTTCATCGCTGACACAAATCATGCGATCCCGTGTGCAGAAATAGATATTTCCGTTGGCGATCGCTGGCGAAGCGTAAATTTCGTCGGTTCCTTCCGCTTCGGTTGCCAGCAGTTGAACATGAGAAAGCGTTTCGCATTTTTCGCGACTCGGTTTGAGAATGTGAATGTTGCCGTTCACTTCCATCACATAGATTTTCCCATCCGCCCAGACAGGAGAACCTTTCCCGACGGTCCCGAGCACGTGCTCCCACAATTTTTTTCCACTAGCCGAATCGAACGCCACCAGCTTTCCGGTATCGGTAATCACATACAGAATACCATCCTTCACCAGCAGCGAACCGTAGCCCGCCTTGATATCATCAACACGCCAGACGGAATGTGTTTTCGTCACATCACCTGTTCCGGTCGCATCGATACATTGCACCCGACCGAATTCAACCGTGTCGATATTGTCTTCGCCATGAGAGATGAAGACATGTTTTCCATCGGTCACGGGCGAGGCATTCAACCCCCGCTTCGACATACGGAAGCCCCAGATCGGTTCTCCCGTTCTTGCATTGATCGCATAAATCCCCCCATCGGAATTTCCACCAATGAGCATCCGCTTGCCATCGATGACGGTGACGATCGGACAGGAATAGTTGGTATCGTAAGGCCTGCCGCCGGGAGCGGAGGTCCAAAGCAGTTTGCCAGTTCTTTTATCGAATGCGTAATAGGTCTGCTTGGGCGGCGGGACTGCGGTCTTTCCCCAGTTCAGTGCGAGAAAACTGACAATCACCCGGTCTTCATCGATGATCGGTGTTTGTGTTCGCCCCCCATAACCGGAAATCTTGCCGTACTCTTCAAACAGTGAGTATTCCCAGAGAACCTTTCCATCCGGGTTGTAACACCGGAATATCCCGCTGACCGAGTGCATGTAGACATTCCCCGTTTCGGGATCGCCCACCATCGAGGCCCAACCGACGCGCGGAGCGGGAATATCGGTTTGAAAGACGTTGAATTTATCACGCCATAAAACCTTGCCCGTTTCCGCATCCCAACAGACAACCTGTTCCTGGGCGTTGATCAACTGTTTCGGGTCAGCCACATCGTCGGCGGTTCTGCAATCCAGATAGACGCGCCCATTCATCACGATCGGTGTACTACGCCCGCCAATATTGGAAACCCACTTCACATTCTTTTTCGATTCCAGATCCCAACTGTCAGCCAGATTGGTTTCGCGGGAAATGCCGTTCATTTCCGGGCCACGCCAATGAGCCCAATCGCC
This sequence comes from Planctomycetaceae bacterium, assembly GCA_027080405.1. Taxonomy (GTDB): domain Bacteria; phylum Planctomycetota; class Planctomycetia; order Planctomycetales; family Planctomycetaceae; genus Rubinisphaera. Next base: position 7,462 of record JALWSL010000786.1, on the reverse strand, counting down.
TGCCCAGACCGTGGAAACGACCATCAGGCAGAACCAGATTCCTGTCAGATGTCTGAATTTCATGGGTGATTCCTTCAGTTATTGTGAGTGATTTCAAGGTGAGAATTATTTCAAGGCGAGCCTCTGCAGATATCCCGAGTTTATGCCCGGATGAAGCGAATGTAAACGATTTGCGTAAAAAACAGCGGAATTTCACTTTTTTGCCAACGGTGACAATGCCGCCTCAAACCGCTTGGCATTCGCCCTCATTTCTTCCAGCACATCTTCCTCAGGCGACCCATTACCCAACGGCTCGATAACGGCAATACCGACGCCCCGCTTGTCAAGCTCCGCCTTCGTCTCGTCAAGTGGCTCTGCCTCCCAAATCATCAGGTTCGCTCCATTTTTTTTACGCAGTACATCGAACTGTTTCCATTCCTTTTCCGTCAATTTCTGATCCGGCTCCCAATGCAGCGAGTCCAGTTTCCAACCATACCGACGCGCCAGATACTGGTACACCGGATGCGAGGCGATCAACGGTCGATCCTCCAGTTTTTTCGTCGCCGCTTTCCATTGTTGATCCAGCTGTTCCAGTTCCGTGTCCAGCTTCTCTTCCCGCTTCAAAATTTCCTCACGATGATCAGGCAGCAACTTGATAATCGCCTGAGCGACCACATGAATTTGCTCGCCGAACAGAACCGGATCCAGCCAGGTCGTTGAAGCGATCCCTGCATGGGTATGTTCCCCTTCCGGGCCATGTTTGTGCGTGATGGCGTCTTTCACGACAATCCATTGGTCATGAAAACCACGAGAGGTAATCGCCTGGTTCAAAGGTGATAATGTCACCCGCTCCTGCCACGGTTCGTGACCGGCACCGTTGAGAAGCACAAGATCGGCCTGCTGCATCGCCGTCACCTGCTCATCATCCGGCTTCCAGTATGCGGGATCCGCATTTTCCGGAACCGGATATTGCAACTCGATCCACTCACCGGCCAACTGATGGGCGACATTCGCCAGCGGATAATTCACGGCGATCACAACAGGACGGGACTGCTCGGAATTCTCGCCTGTTTTCGCCTGTTCCTGTCCGCCCGGTTCACACCCGATTGCAGCGACAACAATCGTACTCAACACCAGAAAACTCAAAACGCGACCAACCTGGGAATACTTCAACACGACAATCCTCTTGTTAAACAACTCTCTTGTTAAGACAAGGCAGAAAACAACACCAGCGTGACAGCTAGATTACGCTGTACGTACTACGATTGCAATTACGCAGCCACAGAATCGGCGGAGCAGACGATCCCGCCTGCTTTCCCTTCCACACTAATCGCACGAAACGATGGAGTTTCCCTCGTGAAATGTGAGGCGCCGGGTACCCCTGTTTATGCTTTGTGCCATGGGCTCTGCGAACCGCGTTTATCAATGCTTTTGTAGCGGAGAGGCCCCTACCGGACGGCTGGCCGTTGCGAGAAAATAACCTCACGCAAAGACGCGAGGACGCGGAGGAGAGAAAACGAGAAGAAAAATATTTCATAATGGATTACATGCGGCTTTTGAATTACCTTCGTTTGGGAATCCAATATGGAAAACTCCTGGCGTCTTTGCGACTTGGCGTGATAACTTCCTCTGTATTACTAACGTTGCAGGGTCCGCTGTGCGGACCATGTTACTGTTACCATATCGCCGAGTGCCCTTGTTTATGCTTTGCTCCACGGGCTCTGTGAGTTTTTGTAGAGCCGGTTGTACCGGCCATTTCGGACTTTCTGTCAATCTTCGTGCCGGTTTAATCGACGACGCTTTTTCGATGTCGTCGAACGTGAGCGGATCGCGGTGCGAGCAGTCTCCAATTTGGCAATGTTCACCATTTCCAGTGTATGATTACTCCTCATCAGCCGTTTTTCCAGCCCGGCCGGTCGACTCGGCCCGACCCGACTCAAGCACCAAACCGACTACAACACAACTGCCGTGCCATTTCATGCGATTGCCCTGCGGATGCGGCAGCTTTGCAGGGAGGCAGCAAAAAAACGGGCTTTCGGCGGAATGTTCGGCAGGGTAGCGGTGGCGATTCAGCTCCAGTTGCGGATTGGGGTACCGGTTGTCAGTCTGCGGCGGACGTTCTGGAACTGATCGTGGTATTGCAGAGTCGGATCGACGCCGAGATGGTGTAGTATTGTGGCGGACAGATCGGCAGGAGTGACCGGTTTATCGGCGACGTGGCCGCCGTTTCGAGTCGTTGCACCATAAACGTGCCCGCCGGGCACACCGCCGCCGGGCACACCGCCGCCGGCCAGCAGAACGGTGAAGGTGAGCGGCCAGTGGTCGCGGCCTGTCTTCAGCGTCATCGCGTTCTGAGAGAACTGCCCGACTTTGGGAGTGCGGCCGAATTCACCGGTCGCGACTACCAACGTCGTCTCCAATAACCCGCGCTCAGCGAGGTCTTCGAGAAACGCCGCGAATGCACGATCAAACACCGGACAGAGCAGATTCTTCAACTTCGCGAAGTTGTCATGGTGCGTGTCCCACATCGGCGAGCGTTTGTCGTACTTGCTCTCATGGTCGAAATTGACCGTGACCAGCGAAATGCCCGCCTCGACAAGTTGCCGCGCCAGCAGCAGGCTCTGGCCGAAGTTGGTATATCCATAACGTTCACGCATTGCGGGCGGAATGCGCTGCAGGTCGAGCGCATCGCGGAACGCCTGCTGGTGCAGCATCGAGTACGCCATCTCCCAATGCTTGGCGTACGTCCTGGCCGCCGGACCGTAATCATCCGCCGTGATACCGCGTGCCGCTTCCAACTCGCGAAGCAGACCGCGCCGCTGGCCCAACCGGTCGTGACCAACTTCCGGCAACAGATTTAGCCCCTGAACCTCGAAGTCCACTTTACCAGGTTCACAGTCGATCAGAACCGGATTGAAGCGCTCGCCCATGCGCCCGCCGGTCTGGCCGGCGATGCGTTTGCTCTGGCCGACGAACTGCGAATACAGCGGCAGCACGACCGATGGCGGCAACCGACCGGCCGATTTGCCATATCGCGTGACCAGCGAACTGATGCTGGGCCAGTCCTCCGGACGTGCCTGATCGGTCATTGGCGGGCCGAAATATTCGCGGCCCGTGTACATCTCGCTGCACGCCGGACCGTGAACCGGCATGTGGTGCGTCATCGATCGCAGCAACGCGAACTTGTCCATCTGCCGAGCCAACTTCGGTAGGTGCTCGCAAAGCTGAATGCCCGGCGCGCTGGTGGCGATTGGATTGAACTCGCCACGAACTTCAACTGGCGCTTCCGGTTTCATATCCCACAGGTCAATATGGCTTGGTCCTCCGAACAGGAAGACGAAGATGCAGGAATTGATGCGATGACGGTGGGACGGCGAACCCGGCGAATCACCGGCCAGTGCCCGCAGGCGGGCCAGTTCCCAGGAATTCAATCCCAACAGGCTGAGGCCGCCGATATGCAGCAACTCGCGTCGATTCAGGCCTGCTTGATGCCGGTGAGGATTCAACATGGCATTACGCTCCACCATTATTATTTTGGATTTTCTCCAGCGAGCCATTGACTGGATTCGCATTCTAGACTACCATTCTAATTATGAATAGTGACACCGTCAACCCGCCGCGGAAGAAAAAGCAATGGAAGTCGACAGCCAGCCGTCGGCGTGAGATCCTCGATGCCGCCCTGGAGTGCTTCCTCAAGCACGGCGTTCAGGGAGCAACAATCGAACAGATTCGCCGACGATCGAAGGCCAGCCACGGCAGCATTTACCATCTGTTTTCCGGCAAAGACGAAATCGCACTGACGTTGTTTGTCGAAGGGATGCAGGTCTACCACCAGAAGATCGTGGCAGCATTGGAGCAGGAAACAACGGCGCGTGGCTGCCTGCGTGCCATCATTGCCACGCATTTGCAGGACGTGGTTGATGATCCGCGACTCTCGATTTATCTGACGCGGTTGGGCATGGCGGACGATCTGGGACCGATCAGCGAGCGATTCAAAACCCTGAGCGACGAGTTTGCTCAGACCGTCTGGTCCCATCTGGAACCATTCGTCGCGCGCGGCGAACTGGTTCGGTTACCGTCCGAGTTGTATTTCGCACAAATCGTCGGCCCTGCTGCACATCTAGCCCGCAGTTGGCTGCGCGGCCGCGTCACGTTCGACCTGCTCTCCGCCACAGATCCCCTGGTCGAAGCCGCCTGGAAGTCGCTGCGAGCGCGTTGAACCCGGGTCGCAACGAGCCTGCCTGCAATTTGGCACAAGTGCCCCGGTTGGTGTTTTGCGCCACGGCCATGTAATACGTTATTATCGCTATTGTCGACATGATGATATCCTGTTCCTGATCCGCATGGATGCCTGTGCCGCAAACCGCTCTGATTTTTCTGATTTCCGGGCCATTCCGGTGCTGCTTGAAGTCTGTTCGCACCACGGTTATAAGGATGTTCTCACATTTGTTTTTTTCCTTCTTATTACCCCAACTGCTCTCACAGGATGCACGTACAATGCCGGAACGCCCGTTGGTTGTTGTGACCGATTTTATTTCTGAACCGTTGGATTATGAACGTAACATTCTGGGTGATGTTGCTGAGGTTGTGGCACTGGAAGCGACTGATGAATCGCAACTCGCCGAGGTTGTCGAGCCGGCCAGCGCGATCATGGTCTATCATGCGATTTCCCTTTCCGCAAAAACAATCCATTCTCTCAAACAGTGCAAACTGATTGTCCGCTGTGGTGTCGGCTACGATAATGTTGATGGCCAGGCTGCCCGGGAAATGGGAATTCCGCTGGCCAATGTTCCCGATTATGGCACCGAAGAAGTGGCAGATTCCGCGATTGGAATGACGCTCGCGTTGACACGGGGCATCCACTTTATGAACAACCGATTGCAACGTGAGCAGGGTGAATGGTCTTACTCGCAACTTTCGCCCCTCCATCGTTTGCGAGGCAAAACCTTTGCGATTATCGGTCTGGGACGCATCGGCACGGCGACCGCATTGCGAGCCAGGGCGCTTGGCTTTCGTGTCCTGTTTTACGATCCATATCTGCCTCAAGGGGTTGACAAGGCACTCGGCATCGAGAGAGCCAATTCGCTCGATGAACTTGTGCAGAATGCGTACGTACTCAGTCTGCATTGTCCTTTGACAGAGCAAACCCGCAACATCGTTGATGACAAACTTCTTTCAGCAATGCCGGCGGGCAGCTATCTTGTCAACACTGCTCGGGGCGGGTTGCTGAATCCGCTAACGGTTTTGAACGCGATCGAATCCGGGCATCTGGCCGGGGCAGGTATCGATGTTCTGCCCATCGAACCCCCAGAAGCGGATAACCCATTGATTGCAGCGTGGCGGAATCCTTCGCATCCCGCATACGATCGTGTTATTATCAACCCGCATTCCGCGTTTTATTGCGAACAGGGACTGGAGGAAATGCGTGTCAAGGGAAGTGAAAACTGTCTGCGAGTTTTGCGTGGCGAAGACCCGGTGAATGTCGTCAACTGAGGGAAATTGCATGATGCCTCCAACCACGTTATCGAAAATCATCCTGTTCGGCAGCGGCCTGTTGATCGGTTTGACTCCCGCGATTTGTTTCTGTGAGGAAAATAATCCGCGACAGGCGTGGGAGAAAATTGCCCCTTACTTTTCTCCTCCCAAGCAATGGGAAAACAGGTATGGAAACTACCGCTCCCCCTTAATCTTCAAAGATGGAACACCCGTAAAAACAGCCGCCCAATGGAAACAGAGGCGAAATGAAATTCTGGCCGATTGGCAATCGATGCTGGGGCAATGGCCGGAATTGAACCAGAAACAGAAACTGGAAATCCTGGAGACAAAACAGCGGGAGAATTTCATCCAGTATCGAGTCCGTTTTGAATGGATTCCCGGTCAACGGACAACCGGCTATCTTCTTGTTCCGCCGGGCCACCAACCGAAGCCGGCTGTCATTTGTGTCTATTACGAACCTGAAACAGCGATTGGTCTGGGGAAACCGATACGGGATTTTGCGTATCAACTCACCAAACGGGGCTTTGTCACGCTTTCGCTGGGAACAACCGAAGCAACCGCGGCAAAAACCTATTCGTTGTATTATCCCGATATTGAGAACGCGCAAGTGCAGCCACTTTCGATGCTGGCCTGTGCGTCTGCCAACGCCTGGTACGCTCTGTCCAATCAAAAGCAGGTTGACAAGGATCGCATCGGTATTGTGGGACATTCGTTCGGCGGGAAGTGGGCCATGTTTTCGTCCTGCCTGTTTGACAAATTCGCCTGTGCGGCCTGGTCCGATCCCGGTATCGTCTTCCAGAACGACCGTCCCTCCATCAATTACTGGGAGCCGTGGTATCTTGGCTATCACCCCAAACCATGGCGAAAGCGTGGCTTGATCACCAAAGAGAACCCGGCTTACGGTTTGTACCCCAAATTGATGAAGCAGAATCGAAACCTGCACGAACTGCACGCGTTGATGGCACCCCGCCCCTTTTTGGTTTCAGGCGGTTCTGAAGATCCACCCCAGCGATGGGAAGCCCTGAATCATTCTGTCGCCGTCAACCGGTTACTGGGATACGAACATCGTGTCGGCATGACCAATCGCCCCAAGCATAGTCCCACGAAAGAATCCAACGAAATCATCTATTCATTCTTTGAATATTTTTTGATGCATAATTGATGAGCACACCTATGACGCGACTCGCCCCCTCAAAATTTCCACGACTGTGGTGTCCTCCGCTGACGCATTACAAAACGGATGGCGAAATCGATGCCGAACGCATCGGCGCGCATTGGCGGTTTATGCAGCCACACGTCAACGCGTTTCTTGTTCCCGGTTCTACAGGGGACGCCTGGGAGATGGATGATGCCGAAATCAACACCGTTCTGATGCTCTCTCTGGATCTGTCACAAAAGCTGGAATCACAATTACTGCTGGGCGCCTTGAAAAGTGATGCCGCAACGACACTCGCCTCTATCGAACAGATGCTCGAACAGCTCAAATCATTTTCCGGAGAGAGAGATTCCTTGCAGGCAATGCAGGCCTGCCGTGTGTGTGGGTTTGTGATCTGTCCGCCCAGCGGAAAGGAGATTTCTGATGCAGAGATGGAATCGGCAATGCGCTCTGTGTTGGATATCGGCCTTCCTATCGCTGTTTATCAATTACCTCAAATTACCGAAAACGAGATGACTGCCGAACTTGTCACCAAACTGGCAGAAGATTATCCGAACCTGCAATTTCTGAAAGATTCCAGTGGGGAAGACAGAGTCGCAAAAGCAATTCACACAACCAGCCGACTATTCCTTGTGCGGGGAGCAGAAGGAAATTATGCAGATTGGCTGCTGGAAACGGGCGGCCCCTATCACGGCTTGCTGTTGAGCACCGCCAACAGTTTTCCAGAACCACTGCGAAGAATCATCGATCTGTTGGAAGCGGACGCCATCGGGAACAGAGGCGACCAGTTTGAATGTCTGCTCAACAGCCGAGGTCAACCGGGTGGAAACC
>JALWSL010000785.1 GCA_027080405.1 Planctomycetaceae bacterium | reverse complement strand
ATCTGGAGTTGGGCCGGGAATTTCTGAAGCAGTGCGAACCGATCATTTTCGATGTCGATGCGGAGCAGGTTCGCCAGAACGTGCTGAAAATGAAAACGCAAATCGAAAAAGGACTCAAAAAAAAGGGGCGAAGCTGGGGAGAAGTCAAAGGGGGCAAAGGCTCGATTCGTGATGTTGAATTCATCACGCAATACCTGCAGCTTTCCCAGGGAATGCATCACCCGCAAATTCGCAGCATCAATACGACAGATGGACTCATCCGCTTGGCGGAACATGATTTCATTCAGGCCGACGAATACCGCCAGCTATCCAACGGCTATGTTTTCCTGCGAATTATCGAACATGCGCTACAGTTGACCCACTACAAGGCGATTCACCACATCCCCCAGGAACCGCGAGAGCTTTCCTATCTCTCCCGCAAGCTCGACTTCCCCGATTCGGACACGTTCGTCAGTTACTATGAAGATTACAGTAATAAAATCCGCAAAATCTTCGACAAGTATCTGGGCAAACCATTTGACCATATTCAATCAGGATCTGTTAAAGAAAAACCGCTGATGGAGTTGATCGCCGAGGCTCAACCCAGTTACGCATCAACATTCAGCGAGGAGGAGATCAAACGACACGCGGAACTTCTCGAAAGTATTGAAAAAGGGGAAACGATCAAGGTCGCAACCGAGAAACTGGACGATGATCGCTGGCAAATCACGGTTGTCGGCAATGACGCCGTCGGTCAGTTTTCCGTCACCTGCGGATTGCTCTTCACCTACGGCTACAACATATTGAGAGGTCACGTTTTCACCGGACTGTTTCCTACCCGACAAATTATCCCGGGCAACGCGTCAGCCAGTACCGGACGTGATAAACGGAACAGCACGGGACGCTTTGTTACGGTACTCGAAGTCTCCGCCCCGCTGGATACTGTCCCCGAGGAAGTCTGGAAACGGTATGCGGAGGATCTTTCCAATTTGAGCCGGTTGTTAAATACTCGCTCCCACCAGGAAGTTCAGGGAATTCTCGCCAAACGGGTTGGAAACGCTTTGCGCAGAAGCAAACCGGATACCAGTTTACTGCTCCCTGTTGATATTTCGCTCGACAACCAGACCGATCCAAAGGCGACAATTCTGGATATCAGCGGAGAAGATTTACCCGGTTTTCTTTACGAACTCACCACCGGGCTGGCAATTAACGGATTGCAAATCGACCGTGTCATTGTTGATTCTGCCCAGAATAAAATAGCGGATCGTCTGTACGTGACCGATTCCCATGGAAGAAAGATCACGGACGAATCGAAACTGAATATGCTGCGGACAGCGATCGTTCTGATCAAACATTTCGTTCACATGCTTCCCGGAGCACCGAACCCCGAATCTGCCCTGCTCCACTTTCGGGAACTGGTTGAAAAGCTGTTCGATCAACCCGACTGGAGCGACAAACTCGCCTCGCTGGAACAGCCGAAAGTGCTCGATGCGCTCGCCAAAATGCTCGGCGTGAGTGACTTTCTCTGGGAAGATTTTCTCCGCCTGCAATATACGAATCTGTTTCCAGTCGTCACCGATATCGATGCGCTTGCCGAGGCAAAAAATGCACAACTTCTCCAACAGGAACTGGCAGCAGAACTGAAGCAGGCAAATTCACGCGAGGAAAAAATAGAGCGTATCAACGCATTCAAAGACCGGGAAATGCTACGCACGGATATGCGACACATTCTGGGCATGGAAGAAACATTCGGACAGTTTTCACTGGAGTTGACCAACATCGCGGAAGTTGTTTTGAACGCTGCGATATCGCTGCTACTTTCGGAATTGACTGAACAATTCGGCGAACCGATGCTGGAATCCGGCCAACCGTGCCATCTTTGCGTGGCGGCACTCGGTAAGTGCGGAGGTAGGGAACTCGGTTTTGCTTCTGATATCGAATTGATGTTTCTCTATTCAGGAAAAGGGAGAACTTCCGGCCGCCATTCGATTTCCAACAACAATTTCTACACACAACTGGTCGAGGGTATTCAATCTGTCATCCGAACAAAACGGGATGGCATTTTTGAACTTGACTTGCGATTGAGACCGTACGGAAAATCGGGTTCGCCGGCTGTTTCACTCGAAGCGTTCGAAAAATACTTTTCTCCCGATGGTGCCGCCTGGCCGTATGAACGGCAGGCCCTGGTCAAATTCCGGCCGATCGCTGGTGACGAAACATTCGGTCAACAGGTGACCGCTCTGCGCGATAGAATTGTCTACACCGGAGAACCGTTCGATACCTCAGCCATGCGGGGAATGCGGGAAAAACAGGAACGTCAACTCGTTAAACCGGGCACAATCAACGCAAAATTGAGCAGCGGCTGCCTTGTCGACTGTGAATATCTCGTACAGGGAATGCAAATCACCTATGGAGCGAAGTATCCTGAACTGCGAACCACCAACACACGGGAAGCCCTGCGACAACTCGAAGCTCTGGGCATCCTGTCGCATGAAGACCGTATCGCAATCCGTGACGCCTATCGTTTTTTACGGACACTGATCGATGCCCTCCGCATGGTTCGCGGCGATGCAAGAGACCTGACCGTCCCCAAAGCAGATACCGAAGAATGCGAATTTCTCGCTCGCAGGCTGGGCTACAGTTCAGGCAGCCAGGCATTCATGAAAGATCTGGAACAGGTCATGAAGACAGTCCGGGAAAAAAGCAAATTGCTCGATCAGCTTCCACAAAAATAGATAATTCCCTCCTTGCCAACATGGGAGACGTTGCAACGCCCTTTACGGTTCCTTTTTCTCGCAACCGGCCTGACATTGCAGGCGGAACAGCACGAGCTGTCCGGTGATGGGTGAGTTTTTGTGGTAGGCCAATGAAATTGACCACAGAGGAACATACAAGACACGGAGAAAAGTCTCACGCCAAGACGCCAGGACTTACCCACATGCGTCAAGAAAGGCAAGCAGGAGCCTGCCCCTGCTATCTTCCATAAACTGCCTTTTCTTCTTTCCTGACGTAAAAAAACGCTTTTGCGCAACATTTTCGTGGTCAGATAATAAACAACACCGTTTTTCCACTGGATCGCCAATAACGCTCCTTCGCTCGAACATGCGCTAATCCGAACTGGAAGCGACCATCCGAAAAGAAAAAAGAAAAAGCAAAAACTCTGCGGAATTCTGTGGAATCATGAAAAGGCCCCCGTTTATGTGGGCAGAAGGGTGGAAAACGACAAAACAAAGCGAACAAGGAGAGAAGAATGAGGAACCTTGGTTTACTGGCTCTAACATGTTTACTGGCTGTTGCCTTTTCGACGCAAGTTGATGCAGGGTTTCGAGTTCGCCCCGTTTCAGATCGATCAGAAAATGGCGAACACAACGGGAGAAATGGTGATCGCGATGATCGTTGTCATCATGGAAATCACAACGACAACGATGACGATGATCAGATGAATAGCGACGACCGGAACCACAACGGCAATCGAGGCCACAATGACAACAACCAGGGGCACGATGACAACCAGCAAAATGGGGACGGCCACGGTGATAAAGGTCACGGAAACAACGATGACAACCGGGGACATGACGACAACCAGGGAAATCATGACCAGAACGGGAATGGAAATCAGGGAGATCAGGATGCGCATCGCAATCCGCTACTGGACATGATCCATCACTTTATCCGAAAATTTGACCGGAATCGGGACAGAGCCCTCAGTTACCGGGAAGCCCCCAAGTGGCTGAAAAAGAATTTTTCAGAAGTCGATACAAACCGAGACGGAAAAATTGATGCGAAAGAGCTGATGCAATTAGTCGATCGGCATAAACAAAACGAAGGTGACAAAGAGCGTCCGCCCAGGCATCCCCGTCCGATCGATAACCGACCACCTCCCCGGTACTAAAAACATCGCGCAAGTGTTCATCTGCCACCAAATTAATTTCAAACAACGCCCGATCACCGCCGTGATTGGGCGTTGTTGTTCCAACATTACTTCATACAGGCATCGCATGGGAACATGCAAGCACCTGTGACATCCTCACCACGCCTGCTCCCTCATTCCTCCTATCCTTGAATAAGAAAGAGAAGAATCAGCCCATAATTGAGCAACTCTTCCCCTCCTATTTCTCCCCCCCAGCTCACACCTGCCCAACACTCCTGGTCTTTCAATATCACCCAGTCTTACTAATTGAGTTACTGCCGAGACATGAACTCAAAAAACAGGAATTGCGTCAATTCCCATTTTTGGCGTATCCTCCCCAATCAAAACTACTGATCCTGCATGAACAGATCAGCCGGGTGGGGCTGACGACTCGCCAGGCTCAATCATCGGGAACTTGACTCCACTATTTCTCCCAGCACGGCTGGTCTGTTCTGACCGCCGTCACCGAAATGAGATTTTCAAAAGTTTTCGCACCGTTCGTAAACTTTAACCGTTAGTAGTACAAAGTAATACAAAGTGGTTCGGTTGACCGTTCCTTAAAAACGTAGCAATGCTAGTGAAGGTAATGCGTATCATGCGATTCGATTTAGCTGTGAATGTTCGCTCTCTGTTCAATTTCTGCCTGTTGATCGTTGGTCTTGCCTGTCTGTCTGAAAATACGGAAGCCGAACCAGCCTTGAAATACCGTTATAAAACCGGGCAGCGGCTCCATTATGAGCTGAAACAGAAATTGACGACAAAAATGAATTTTTCCGGCCAGGAAAATGAAAATACGATCTCCCAACTTCTGGACCTGTCTACGGTTGTCGAAAAAGTATTTCCCGATGGATCGGCCCGGGTGAAGAAATCGATTGACCGTATTCGTATCAAGGCTAGTCAACCGGGAAGTGACCGGGAACTTGAATACGATTCTGACAGTGAGAGTAAGGTCACGGGCCAGTTTGCGACCATCGTAGAATCACTTTCGATGTTGGTTGGCCAGCAAATAGAGATGACGCTCTCCCCTTCGGGAAAATCACGGGATGTCGTGACTCCCCGACCCCTGATCGATAAATTTTCCAGCCCCGCTGCTCAAATGGGAGGAGTGAATTCATCCGAAGGGGTCACGAAAATGATGTCTCAGGGGAGTATCGTTTTCCCGGATAAAGCTCTCTCGGTAGGTGAAAAGTGGAAACGGGAATTGACAACGGAATTGCCGTTCGGATTGATGAAATCCCTGATCGTGTTTACCTATGCCGGCAAAACACCAGACGGATTGCATCGGATCAATGCACAGACATCGATCAGCATCGAACCGAAAGAAAATCTCCCTTTCCAGATCAAAATGACAGAGTCCCGGGGACGGGGCATTTACATGTTCGATGCCAGGCGTGGTCTCATCCTCGCCAGCGGATTGAAACAGGAGATGAACATGGAAATTCTGGCAGCTGGCCAAAATACAAAGCAGTCTGTCATGACAGAGATTTCCATGAAACTGGTCAATGCAGACGAAAAGCTTACCCGGAGATAGTATTGCCGGGTTCGTCCCTATCGCCAGCGATGTCACCATCACTGGTGCATCAGACTGGTTCCGTAAACTGCACCGATCCGGATCCCTCAGCAGGTTATCAGCCGATTGCGAGAAAACAGCATCCAGCCAGTACGCCACCAATCACCGGCCCAACAACGGGAATCCAGGCGTAACCCCAGTCGCTATCCCGTTTTCCGGGAATGGGCAAGAGAAAGTGCATAATTCGGGGGGCAAGGTCACGAGCCGGATTGATCGCATAACCGGTCGTTCCGCCCAAGGAAAGACCAATCGCAAAGACCAGCAGCGCAACCGGCAGCGCATCAACCGCTCCCAGTTTCACTTCCGGGGCGGCAATATGCATTACCGCATAAACGAGCACAAAGGTGCCGACAATTTCGGAAATCAAATTCGAGACAAAATTGCGAATAGCCGGGCCGGTGCAGAACACCGCCAGTTTCAAATCTTCGTTTTCTGTTGCCTTGAAATGGTCTTTGTAAATCAGCCAAACCAGAAAGGCCCCCGCGGCAGCCCCCGAAAACTGTGCAAGCAGATAACCCGGAACGTCAGCGACAGGGAATTTTCCAATCGTCACCATCCCCAACGTTACAGCCGGGTTAATGTGGGCACCGCTGATGGCTGCAACAGTGAAAACGCCCACGAAGACCGCCATCCCCCAGCCAAATGTGATTACAATCCAGCCGGAATTTTCCCCCTTTGTTCCCTTCAACACAACATTCGCCACCACACCATCACCTAACAGGATGAGAAGTAGCGTTCCAATAAATTCTGCAATATAGGGCGACATGGACATATTCTTTCAAACGGCAGACTCTACTAAACAAGGGTAACTGGACAGCACCGCGAGAATACTGAAACTCAGATGACAATTCCATCAATACTCCGCGATTTTCCAATGACAGGCCCCATGAGGAAGCAAACCCAATATTACGAATCGCTACAATATACATGTGAATAGAACCAGCTGATATACTTTGATGAATTTTGATACGAGCTGGACTCACAGCAATATTCTGCGTAGCATAGACACGATATAGACACGAATCAGTGCTCTGATGTTGAGTTAGAGCTTCTCATTTTCCTCCATTAACCAAAGGCCCCCCATGAAAATTCATTACAAGCTGACCATGCTGCTCGCTGCTATCGTATTGTCAACGTACTCCAACTTCTCACGGGCAGAGGGGGAGACTGCAGCAGAATTGCTGACGATTGGTTCCAAAGCTCCGGCGTTGGATATAGAAAACTGGCTTTCCAATGGAAACGGACAATTCAAAAAAGTGACCACTTTTGAGCAAGGGAAGGTTTATGTGGTCGAATTCTGGGCAACCTGGTGCGGTCCCTGTGTTGCCAGTATGCCCCATCTGAGTGAAACACAACAGATGGATGCCGACAAAGGCGTGCAGTTGATCAGCGTCAGCAGCGAGGAACTGGAGACTGTCGAAAAGTTCCTCCTGGGTGAAGTTCGAGGTGGGAAACCGGGACAGACTTATGCTGAATTGACAAGTACCTACTGCTTGACTTGCGATCCGGATCAATCGACTGCCAAAGATTACATGAAAGCAGCCGGGCAAAACGGAATCCCCTGTGCTTTCCTCGTCGGCAAAACCGGTTTGATCGAATGGATCGGCCATCCAATGGGAATGGATGAAGCACTGAAAAAAGTCGTTGAAGGAACCTGGGATCGGGAAGCCTTTGCCAAAATCTTCAAACAGGAACAGATGTTTGAAAGCGTCGTTCAACCACAGGTTCTGGCAGCCTACCGGGGTGGTGATTTTGAAAAAGCGGTCGCCATTCTCGACGAAGCTCTCAAAACACTGACCGACAAGAAACTGGTTGCACAGGCGACATCGATGAGACGGGCAATCATTCTGCTCGGAGGCGGTGATAAAGCGGTAAAAGAAGTGCAACAGTTTGTTGAAAAAAACAAACAGAACAATGCGGCACTGGACAAGATGGGAAGAATGATCTTCATGATGGCTGCACGATCCCAGGTGAAGGGGGAAGTGGTTGAGGCGGGAATTGAACTGGCCAAGCAGACGCAAAAGAACGATCCCGATTCAACCGATCCTCTCGAGTTGCTTTCTCATCTGTATTACGTGAACGGAAACCTTGATCAGGCAATCGAAACCCAGAAAAAAGCAGTTGCCCTGTTGACGGCCAAAAAGAAAGAGGTTCCCAAAGGCATCAGCAACTTCCTCGAAGAATTACTGGCTGAAAAAAAGGAATTGGCCGCCAAAAAGGAGGAAGAGAATAAGGAAACCGAAGCGAAAGAGAATCCCAAACCTTGAACACGCTGCATCCCGCAGAAAGCATCTCACGGAAGTAAAGGGATGATTGCGAAGGATGGACTCAGGAGTGCGATTTCAGGAGTACGGTCAAACGTGGCCGTACTCTTTTTTATTGAGGCATATCGGGCATCGAAGCATATCAGAGACGGGAACAGCAGGCAAATCGGGCTCTGAAAAATACGCAAAGTCAAATAAAGCAAAAAAGTCTGCTGCAGGTGGATGGCAGTCATCCGGGGATCGACTTCGCAAGTATTGACATCGTCTCCTGTTGCTTCCGGATAATGAAATTTTGCGCCTGTTTTACCTTTTCCTGAGCAGCTTGAGGATTCTGAATCAGGCTCATTACTGCGGGAGTCAATTTTGCAACCTGTTCCGGCCTGTCCATATCAAACAGCCATTCGCCCAATCCGATATCCTGCCACATAAACCCCTTGCTGGTCTGTTCCTCAAATCGTCCTACCAATGCCGGGATACCGTTACCAATACACATGATGGGAGAGTGCATCTCCAAACCGAACAGCCCGGCAGAGCGAACATAAGTGGAAACAGCCTCGTCGGTCATCCAGTATCTTGTCCGCAATACAACTCTTTTTTTGACATCGGCGGGCAGCCTGGCGAACAGCATTTCCCTGCCGATCCGCATCTGCGTCATATCTTCCGGACAGATCAGCACTTTAGTATCACTTTGGCGAACGACCTCCGTAATGGCAGCCCGTAATGGGGCATGATCATGCTCTTTCATGGCTTCATTTCGAGCATGCTTCACCGCGAAATCGTCTCTCTTTCTGCCTCCCTTCAACCGCCAGTAAGGAGTGTACCTGAAGCGTGGAATACAACAGAGAAACTTCTTTGGTTCCAATCCATTTTGTTTGAGAAACGAAACGGCAGATTCATCATCTCGCAGATCAACAGCAAACGCTCCATCGGGTCCGAATTGCATCACCGGTGAGCAGACGCCATCCCGCTTCGCCTTTTCCAGAGAAACACTATCGCGAAAGAAAACAAATTTCGCCTGACTGAGCAATTCTGTTTCGAGTCCCCTGTTGCCCCGATAGGTAATCCCGTAAACACCAAATGGTTTTTTCGTATGGGCGACAAACGCTGCTACGTCTTTGTCTGCAACAAGATAGGGCCCCGAACCGTGTAGCAGAAAGTCTGCCCGATCAATCGCCTTGCCCAGTTCTGCATTTGAAGCCTTTCCGCTTTGGTCAATTTTTCCTTTGACAATCTTCAGGTTTGGAAAACGCCGATGCTCCATCGCCGCAACTTCCGGGGAAAGACTTGGCGAGGCCCACAGAACAACTTCCGCCTCTGGCAGATATCTTTCCAAAAGAGCGAGAACACCCGGAGTGTGTGCAATGTCTCCAATATTGACTACCTGCCAGGAAGAGCGAAGCAGGATTCGCGGGTTCCGCCGCCCTGCCGCTGCCGTGACAATCTGAGAAGCGAAAAAAGCGACACTCGCCCCCAAAAAGGTACGTCTGGCAACTGATGCGGTTCGCCCAGCTTTCTCCTGTGCTGTCGCAGTCGGAATGACAGCGCGACCTTTGAAAATCTTTTCCATCTGCTTGAACGATTCTACTTGAATTATTCCTGTTTGAAGGGGCGACTCATTAATGTTTGCGTTGCCTCCAAAGGCGATTTATCTTCAAACAGAACGCGAAATACCTCTCTGGTAATCGGCATCTCGATCCCGTTATTGTCAGCCAGTTCCATCACGGCTTTGGTTGTTTTGACTCCTTCTGCAACGGAATCCATTGATGAAACAATCTGGTCGAGCGTCTCCCCTTTCCCGAGACGCTCTCCAACAAGCCGATTCCGGCCATAGGGACTGATACAGGTTGTAATGAGATCGCCAATACCGGCCAGCCCCATGAATGTTTCCGCCTCTGCACCAAAATGAGTGCCAAAACGTGTCATCTCCACCTGCCCGCGCGTCATCAATGCCGATTTCGCGTTGTCACCAAAGGCAAGCCCGTCGCAAATCCCGGCTGCGATCGCAATGATGTTTTTGACCGCCCCTGCGATTTCAACCCCGATCAGGTCGAGGTTTGCATAAACGCGAAAACGGTCGGTCGCGAACATCGCCTGTACTTTTTTTGCCAGTGAAAGGTCTCCACAGGCGGCAACCACGCTCGCCGGAAGTTTGCGCGATATTTCTTCTGCATGACTCGGCCCCCCCACAGCGACAATGGAACGGGTTCCCAGCACCTCGGTAATAATCTCGCTCGGACGAAAATGCGTTTCCGGCTCCAACCCCTTGATAACGCTGATGGCAGGTCGATTTTCCGTCAGATGGGGAGCCAACTGTTCGAGTGACTCCCGCAAAAAGGATGAAGGGATCGCCATAACCAGATATTCTGCCTGGTCAATCGCCTGTTCAATATCCGAAGTGATCTCAATCCGCTCGGGAATCTTTACACCAGGAAGCAAGCGACTGTTTTCACGGGAAGAAGCAACCTGATTCGCGTACTTTTCATTTCGCATCCAAATGGAAACACGCTGGTCTTCATGTTCATCCAGGAGCATCGCACAGGCGATTCCCATCGCCCCACCACCAATAACCGCAATTTTTGTTGGCATCGTTCAGTAATTTCCATTTTCAGGGAGCTGATCATCCAAATCCGACTTCTCTGACGGATTCCCTACCTGCCTGTTTTGCCACTAAACAGCGTGACCGCTCTTTTCCCACAGGACCGGTTGTACCCGCAACATTCATTTTAGCAAATATTCCAAAAAGAAGAATCAA
>JALWSL010000784.1:4374-10491 GCA_027080405.1 Planctomycetaceae bacterium | reverse complement strand
GCCCAGGGCTGCCTCCTGGGCCAACTTGCCGGGGATGCACTCGGCAGTCTGGTTGAGTTTCAATCCCCGGAAGAGATCCAGAGGAGCTATCCTGATGGGGTGAGGGAGCTGGCGGATGGCGGCACATGGAATACGATTGCAGGCCAGCCAACTGATGATTCCGAGATGGCTCTGCTCCTTGCCCGGATGCTGGTGAAAACCGGTTCGTATAATCCAGAGGCGGCACGTAGGGAATATCAATATTGGCTGAGTTCCGGTCCGTTTGATTGCGGCATGACCATTTTGGCCGGGCTGCGGGGAAATCCTATCCTGGAGAGTCAGGCCAATGGAGCCATGATGCGGATCAGTCCTCTCGGGATTTTCGGAGCCGGCTTTGAACTGCCTCAGGTTGCTGAATGGGCCATGCAGGATGCCGCTCTCACGCATCCCAATCTGATTTGTCAGCATGCCAATGCGTTATTTGCCATGGGTATTTCCTGTGCCATTGCTTCCGGATGCGACCGCAAAGAGCTATATCAGCGCATCCGACAGTGGGCAGACGACATGTCTGTCGAACCGAAACTACTGGATACCATTGACCAGGCAGCCGATGAACCGCCAGCGGAATATGTCCACCAACAGGGTTGGGTTTTGATCGCTTTTCAGAATGCCCTCTATCAGCTGCTTCATGCGTCAAGCCTCGAGAACGGTGTTGTCGACACCATCATGCGCGGAGGAGACACCGATACCAACGCAGCCATTTGCGGGGCGCTGTTAGGCGCTGTGTGCGGTCGGGAGGCAATTCCCGCCCAATGGCTTGACTCCTTGCTGAGCTGTCGCCCAGAGGCCGGACATCCGCGAGTCCGCCATCCTCGTCCGGAATGCTTCTGGCCCGTGGATGCCATGGATTTGGCCGAAAGGCTTGGAACAGAAACGAGGGGCAAGAATGGCTGAAATGGACCGTAGACGGCTATTTAAGGCCGGTGCAACCAGTCAGTCTTAAATAAACTTTATGTTCTATCCTTTGCGTCTTCGTGTCTCTGCGTGATTCCCTTTTCTCGCAAGGATCTCGCAAGCGGCCAGGCGTGGCAAGCGGAACGGCGTGAGTCGTCCGGTATTGGTCACCCCGCTACTATGGCGAAGATGAACACGGCTCACAGATCCGTGACACAAAACACCAACCGGGGCACCCGACGCGTTCGGATCGTCATACGGAATTTTCTATTGCTGTTTCAGCCTGCTGACACCATGTTGCCAGGGCTTCCTGCAGTTTGCTTCGATCAATCGGTTTGGTCAGGAAATCGTCACAGCCTGCGTTGATGCACTTTTCCCGATCATGCGACATGGCGTGTGCGGTCAGTGCCAGAACCGGGTATTGATAACCGGCATCCCGCAGTTCGGTGGTAGCCGAATAGCCATCGAGAATGGGCATTTGCATATCCATCAGAATCACCGCGTAGGGCGTGTTCTGTTTCCACGCTTTCAGAGCCAGGTCGACAGCTTCCCGACCATTGACTGCGTAATCGCATGGGTATCCATTCTTTTTCAACAAGAAGCCGAGCAGTCTGCGATTATCCGGACTGTCATCGACGACCAGAATCCGGGCCTGTTGTTCGGGTGAGACCAACTCGGCTGGCTTGGGCTTTTCCGTTTCGACAGTTGTTTCCTGTGGTTCGGAATCCGGCTTGGGAAAAACGAATTCTGCAACGAATGTCGTTCCCACACCGAGTTGGCTTGTCGCGGTCAGATCGCCCCCCATCATTTGGGAAAGTCGCTGAGAGATGGAAAGCCCCAAACCGGTTCCTCCAAATTTGCGGGTGGTTGATGTATCGGCCTGTGAAAACGGTTTGAAGATCGATTCAATTTTTTCTGATGAAATTCCGATCCCCGTATCCGCAACGGAGAAACGGACATGGAAGCGATTCGGATCTTCGGGAAGCGGACTGGTGCTGAGACTCGTCGTGACCGATCCGTGATGCGTGAACTTGATCGCGTTTCCGATCAGGTTGACCAGAATCTGTCTGATGCGTGTCGGATCGCCCAGTAATTGTTCGGGAACATCGGGATCGATATGGGCAATCAGTTCCAATCCTTTGCCCTCTGCCTTATGTTTCATCAGAGCGATGATGTCTTCCAACAGTTGTCTGGTTGAAAAGACGGTCTGCTCCATTTCGATTTTCCCGGCTTCAATTTTGGAGATATCCAGGATATCGTTGATGATCATCAGCAGGTGTTCGCCGTTCCGCTGAATGGTTCCAATCGCTTTTTCCTTTTCCCGTTTACTGGCCGATTCATCTGAAAGGATTTCGGAGAATCCGAGAATAGCCGTCATCGGCGTGCGGATTTCGTGGCTCATGTTGGCCAGAAATTCAGACTTGCTTTGGGTGGCTTGTTCGGCCTGCTTTTTGGCTTCAAGCAGTTCATTGGCCCGTTTTTTCAGCGCTTCGCGGTCTGCTTTGCGTTGCTCTTCAAGGTGCATCGCGTGAATCAGATGGGCACACGATTTCAGATAGGGCCTGAGTGATTCATATTCTGTTTTCGGGATGCGTTGCGGCGAGTTCGCCAGACCGACAATTCCCAGAATTTCGTTGCCATAAAGCAGGGGCATTCCCAGGAAATTCTGAATGATGGGATGTCCCGCGGGATAGGTTGCGATGTTGGTCAGGTCGATCGGATTGTCAACACTGACCGGTTCTTTGGTTTTCAGAATGGTACCAAATACTTTTGTCTTCCCTCCGAAAACGACATCCTGGTTTTCATACCGTTTAATGAATTTTGCCACTTCTGGATCGGAGGACCGATTGCAAATGCCTCGCACGATCAAACCGTCCTCATGATTTTGAGGAGAGAACTCAGCGATGAATCCGAATTCACAATCGCTATAAACGGTCAACCGCTGGATCAGGTGGTCGAAGAACTGATTGGAATCCCCTGTGATCAGATAATTCGTCTGCAGGTCACTAACCAGATTCAGCAGATTGAAGTGGTTACGGAACTCTTCTTCGATAATTTTTCGTTGTCGAATTTCTTCGCGTATCTCGGCCAGTTGGTGATATTGGCTGGTCAGATCCTCGATGGTGATAAAAGCCAACGGTCTGTCACCGGGGAGTCGTCGCACATGGGTCCGCTGGATCATGCGGACTTCTTTCCCTTTCAGTTCATAATCGATCGGCAGGAAATGCTTGTGAAATCCTTCGGAATAGACCGCAGGGTTACCTTCTGAGAAGACCTGTTGAAGTCGGCCCCAGAATCGAGGTTCCCTTAAATGGGGATACTGCTGGAGAAGATTGAGCTGTTTTGCCTGTCGGGGGGAAGTTCCCGTCCATTTGGCAAGAACGTTGTTCCATTCGTGAATATCATAGCGTTCATCGATTATCAACGCGCCGCAGGAAAGCCAGTTGATCCATTGGTTGTTGTCGCAATACTGTTCCATTTCTGTTCCTCTTCTCGATCCATGTCTCTTTCGATCCGTACAGAGATTGGTGCTACTGCGCCGGGTCTCAACAGCCGGGAATCAACAGAAGTTGACCCCCAGTCATGCTGTCAGGCATTGTCGATAATCTCGTTCAATGCCAGCCTGATCGCTTCGACATCGAAAACGATAAGGATCGAGCCTTCGATCTCGCTGTTTTCCACATGCAAACGGACATCCGCCAATAAAACGGTGGGGTTATCCAACAGGTTGTCTGCCAGCAGAACCCGTACGGAATTGGATCGGGCAATTTCCGGGATGGAATAATCCAGTTGGTCATTGATCGCGTTGGATATCGCTCCCATGACTCCGTTCAGGACGATATTGCCAACTTCAAGAAGGATGCCTTCCTGCTCCAGGCTGATTTCGTTGTCATGGATTTCTTCTTCGCCCAGAATCGATGTCAGTAGCAGGGCGCTCTGTTTATCCAGCAGCATTCCCAGGCGACCATCAACGGTGCCGGAGAAACTTTGGACAACCATTGTTTCTTCAGTAACGGTACGGTTGTCGAATATTTTCCAGGCCTCCTGTGAGGCGAGCATCCTGACTTCAGGAACACATAACTGGATCCGCGATTCGACAAGCTGACTGAGTGCATCGGCTGCCCGCCCTACTCCGATATTGACCAATTCCTGCAGAAGATCAAGCTGATCTTCATTGAACTGGGGTATTTCGATCGTCATGTTTTCAGTCATTGACCACCTCCACTGTTTTTGTGAGCGCGTTATTGATTGCCTCCCGCAACTGTTCCGGTTTGAAAGGCTTGTTCAGAAACGTAACGATACCCAGGTCCCTGCAGATGGTTCGACTGCTTTCCTGAATATCAGCCGAGACGATGATGACAGGAACCTGCGAATCGGTCCCACGAATCAGCTTCAATAAACTGATTCCATCGACATTGGGCATCAATAAATCGGAGATGACCAAATCGGGCTGTTCCTGTTTGAAAAGAGAAAATCCTTCCTCGCCATCACTTGCCTGGATCAGTTCGCAATCCAATTCTGATACAACAGAGGTGACGCGTTTACGGGAGAATTTGGAATCATCCACAACAAGAATTTTCATCATTATTTTTTCCTTTTGCTCGACCGAAAGATGCGAATGTCCATTATTCCACAAGGGGGCGCTGCGAAAGGCGATCCATGTGGCATCACTCACCTTTGTCGAAGGTGTTTTGACGGACACCTGAAAAGCTATGTTGCAAAAATGAAACAGGCCGTTTGCAGGCCGTCTTGTTGCCCTTTTTTTCTCATTTCCGAGCGGGCTATACGGTCTGTATGGCTCTACAATACAGGGCAGTAGGGAATCTCTCTGTACTTGAGCAGCGGGGTGAAGGGATCTCCCTGAATCTGTTAAATCCGCAATGGACAGGGGGGATCGCTACGTTTGGCCAGTTTTCAAAAGACGGTAAAAAGCAGCATTTGCGTCGTTCGTGTCAAGCGGGCCTGTTCCCGAGGGCCTGGTTCCTGATTCGTCTGTAGAATTCGCTTTGTTTGAATTTTGGCCTGGGAGACGAACAGACGTTGTAGCGCGTTCAGTTTCCAGTCGTCCGCTTTTTTTTCGATTTCGGTGACAATTTTCCCAATCGCTTTGACTTCCCCGCGAGAGATCCCTGGATTATCGATCCACGTTGGTGGTTGATCCAGATTGGCGAGACGTTTGGCGAGGATGGACAGACCCTGGGAGATCGCTGTCACCTGTTTGTAGTTTATTTTATCAGCCGTGTCTCGGACGGTATGATAATCTTTCGATTGACCGGTTGAGGCGAACAGAAAGGGGATCTTTCGATCGCGGAATGGCCCATAGTCGCTGCGGGTTCCTACAAAGTCGTCACTTAACAGGACAGGTTTCGCTTTTTCGGCGAACGGAATTCGGGAAATGAGATTCCGGACACCTTCAGCATGTTCGGATCCGAACAGGAAAAAGGAATCGAGCGGTAAATCTCCCAAGGATCGTCCGAGCATGTCCGCGACGATCATCATCTTCACCTGTTTCAAGGGAACCGGGGGGTGGGCTGTGAACCAGCGGGAGCCAAAGAGCATATGTTCTTCGAGATCGAAACTGACAAACAACACGGATCGCCTGATCGAATCGGCAGAAGCGGTCATCACCCGAGCGAGTTCGAGCACCATGGCCACACCGGAAGCGTTGTCGTCCGCCCCGAAGAAAATACCGTTTTGGCTTTTACCCAGATGATCGTGATGGGCAGCGATGATTATGTATTCGTCTTTCAACTCGGGATCGCAGCCAACAAGCAGACCCGCGACATTCCTTCCGGCCGTTGTGCTGTTGCCGCATTTATCTGGAGCAGCGGGGATGTCCTGAAAGTAGCTTCGCTTGCACTTATCATCCGGAAGTTCAAAAACGGGTTGCAGTTCGAGTTTCCGAAACTCCCCGGCGATATATTCTGCCGCCTTTGCTGCATCGGAGCCGCGCCTTCCCCGTAGTTCACGCGAAGCCAAATAGAGAATATGCTCCCTGATTCGCTGTTCACAGACTTTTGGTTCCTCTGGCGGCTGGGGATCTGGCTGCCGGGCGTTCAACCTCAGACAATCGGACAAGCCCAGCAATAAAAGAACAAATACAACAGCGGTTCTGGACACGAGTTTCTCCCCTGCGATAACGTGTCCCTTCTTATAGCGGAAACCGGGCATGCTTCACAATGC
>JALWSL010000784.1:0-4364 GCA_027080405.1 Planctomycetaceae bacterium | reverse complement strand
ATCATCCAGTCGATCACCGCAATTGCTTGACAGGGGAACGGATAATCGGCTTGTCATTTTTACAATTTGCCACTTCTCGCCCAATCGTTAACGGTAATTACAAAGTTTTCTGATGTGCGGGTCGCGATCGGGTCGATGGAGAGTACAGGGTCACAGACCGTCTTGCGATGCTGCGCATGAGTTCCGGTTGGGGCCATAGCAGAATACAATCCTGATCCCGGCACATGGCTGGTTCGTAATTATCGAGAAGGAGAGACAAGGATGTTTCGACGTTTGGCTTTTGCCAGCTTGATGGCTGGAGCAATGGTGGTCGTTTTCGGGTCGAGTTCGGCCGAAGTCTCCGCCCAGCAGGGGTACGGTCAACCAACCGATTGGAATCGGTTCTATTACTATCCGTACATTTACTATCCCCAAAACTTTCAGCGGTATCAAAGCCATAACCACATGTACTACCGCTACGATCCCCAGATGCAGATTCCCGTCTACAACAAGGATTGGTACAACTTTTATCCCACCGATCGCCCCTGGCACAAGGGGAAACATTTCATCATGGATACGTTCTGATCGAAATGGGATTTGAAAAACAGACCGGTCGGTTTCGGAACTCTTTTCCGGGATCGGCCGTTTTTGTTTTGCCCTCGGCCAATCAAGCAGCTTGGCGTTATGTGGTGAGTAGTTCATGCGGGAGCATAACCTTGTTACTGCCCACTGGTGACGGATGGCGGGGAATGATCGACCACGAAGGAAAAACCGTATTCATCTCGTAAAGATTCCTCTCTCTACTTTCCTATTGCCCCCCAATGCGGTAATCTGAACCGGTTCAGCGAGTTTGTTTTGGTGTGGGGAAATCGTTGCCCGCAATCGGGCAACGCGAACAGTAGAGGGGGGTGGATGATGAGCGAAAAACCGGGAGGATCGTATCCGGGGGCCAATGAGCGTTTCGAAGAGAACATCCCCGAGGGGCAACACAAGCATCGAGTCACGCCGGGAAAGCATCCCAGTGTCAAATTCAATCTGGAACAGGAACCGCTTCATGTGGAAGGGGTCGAACCGGAACCCGATCTTGTGGAAGAACTGAGGTTGACTCCCAAGGGGGAAGATATGCACCGCTTCAGCGGCGGTGTCCTGTTGGCGATCGCCATCGTCCTGCTTCTGTTGATCGGTTATGCTCTGCTATCCGGATTCAGTGGGTGACTGTTTCACTGTTTGCTCCGTGAACAGCTCCGTGAACAATTACTCCGGACAGTCCTCCGTCTTCTTCGATAATGAGAGATACGGCATGAATCATTTGCGAGTTTCCGCCTGTCTGTTCACCTTGATTTTTCTATTCGTTAGCCCAGTCAGACTGCTGGCGAAAAACGCCTCTTCCCGAAAGCCGAATATTGTTTTCATTTTGACGGACAATCACGGCGCCTGGACGCTTGGCTGTTACGGCAACAAGGATATCCGCACGCCTCATATCGACCAGCTCGCCAAAGAGGGGATGTTGTTCAAGCGTTCGATGAGCAGTAACCCTGTTTGCTCGCCGACACGCGCCACTTTTCTCACAGGGCTGATCCCTTCGCAGCACGGCCTGCATTCTTTCCTCGATGGCAAATACATGATGGGGCCGCAGGCGTATTACGCATTGGAGGAATTCGAAACACTCCCGGAAATTCTGCATTCCGAAGGCTACGTGTGCGGTCTGAGTGGCAAATGGCACCTGGGCGCGAACATGACGCCGCAGGACGGTTTCTCCTATTGGGCGACAATGCCACGTGGCAGCACGTCCAACTTCTACGAAGATCCGGTCATCATCGATGGCAAGGTTCAAAAAACGCCGAAGTATATGACCGACTTGTGGACAGATCACGCCGTCAAATTTATCGAACAGAACAAAGCGGGCGAGAAACCGTTTTTCCTGTTTCTCTCTTACAACGGGCCATACTGCTTGAGTCCGCTGCTGCTACGTGAAGCGAAAAATCGCCATGCCGAATATTATGCAGATAAATTCATCCCCTCCTTCCCCAGAGACCACATTCACCCCTGGCAGTACAACAACAAGGCGTATCACAACAACATAACAAGTATCAGACGCGTTGCGGCTGAGGTCAGTGGCGTCGATGATGGTGTCGGCACGGTGATGGAAACGCTCAAGAAAAATGGTCTTGATGAAAACACGATCGTCATTTTCACAGGCGATCAGGGATGGATGGGCGGCCAGAATGGTTTCTTCGGCATGGGGGATCACACCCGCCCCTTCGCTGCTCACGATATGATGATGCACGTTCCTCTCATCTTCAGGCACCCGGCCGGCATCAAACCCGGCACCTGCAATCACATGGTCACGAACTACGATTTTCTCCCCAGTTTGCTCGATTACATCGGTTTGAAAAATCGCATTCCGAAAAAACCGGTTTCTCCCGGTCGCAGTTACGCTGATGTCTTGCGGGGCAAACAGATCGAATGGGAAACGGCCATGTTCTACGAAATGGAAGGCTGCCGTTCCGTGCGGACAGAAAACTGGAAATATGTTGAACGCCGCGATCCGCTCGGCCCGAGCGAATTTTATGATATGAAAAACGATCCGTATGAGCGCGTCAATTTGTTCGGACAACAGCAATATGCAGAAGTTCAAAAACAGTTACAGAAAAAGCTGTATCAGTTCTTCGATAAATACGCAGACCCGCAATATGACATCTGGAAAGGCGGACGCAGCAAGGCCCGCAGGCTTTATACTTCCAAGGGGCATCCCGATTACCGCCCGCTGCGCAGTGAGTGATTATTCATCTGTCAGTTCCGGCAGAACGACAGGTAAATCCGCAGCCTGTCTGGCGAGATGCTGTTTTCGATATTTCAGCGGAGTGGTGCCGGTTGTCTTTTTGAATCGTTTGACAAAAGAACTGTGGTCGTAAAAACCGCATCGGTACGCGATGGCTGCAATCGATTCGCTGCTGTGTCTGATCGCATCCAGCGCATGATACATACGGACCTGCTCCAGAAAAGCGTGAGCGGTCATTTTGATCCGCTCTTTGAATATTCGCATGAAGTGACTTTCAGACATGGCGCAGCGGGCAGCCAGATCGGCGATCGTGATCTTCTCTCCGAAATTTTTGGTGATGTGTTCAATGGCAGGCAGTAACTGATTCAGTTCGGTCTGTTCACTCCGTTCCTTATCGTACGGATGATTGATTGTGATCAATCCGATAATTTCTCCCCGCCGGTCGTGAAGAGGGTATTTACTGGAGAAAAACCAGCGGGTCGGCCCACTAAACAGAGCGGTTGCATGAATTTCGTTCAACAGCGTCCGCCCTTCCTGGAAGACGATCATATCGTTTTGCCGGAATGTTTCTGCGACAATTTTCGGGAAAAGATCGAAATCCGTCTTCCCGACGACGTTGTAACCAGGATCAAGATTGATCGCGGCTTTCAGTGCGCTACTCATGTAAACGTAACGGGATTCCCGATTCTTGATCATGAACAACGCCTCCGGTATGCGATCAAGCACATCGAGGATTGTTTTCAGATCAACTGTTCGGGCAAAAAAGTCGTTTTGAAAGGAGCCTATCGTCATGATAGGATATTACCATTATTTCATAGCAATGCCATAGAAATAAATCCTCCGGCGTTGATATAGTCGGGTCATGATGCAGCGATATTTTCCATTCATGATCTGGCTGAGTTGTACGATTGCCGGTACGGATGCAATCGCCGGTGAGGACGCCGAGTTTTTCGAATCCAGAATTCGGCCTGTTCTGGTAAAGCACTGTTACGAATGTCATTCTTCTGCTTCCGATGAAGTTAAAGGTGGGTTGCTACTCGATTTTCGAAAAGGGATTCGGACGGGGGGTGAGAGCGGCCCGGCTGTTGTGCCCGGTAAACCGGCGGAAAGTCTGCTGCTTGAAGCGATTCGGTATGAGTCTTCAGAAATGCCTCCCGCGGGCAAGCTGCCGGAAAGTGTGATCGCCGATTTTGAGCACTGGATTCGGGATGGTGCGTTCGATCCGCGTGACAACGCTCCCTCGCGAACCGAGGCGGCTGACCTGGCGTGGAAGGCGAACCTGGCCGATCGTTCGCGCTGGTGGAGTCTTCAACCGCTTAAATCGGTTTCTCCTCCCGAAGTTGATAACAATTTGTGGGCCGTCGAACCGGTTGACCGCTTTATCTATTCGAAATTGGAGAAAGCCGAGTTACCGGTTTCGCCTCCGGCAGATGCAGAGACGCTGTTGCGACGGCTTTCATTTGTATTGACGGGGCTGCCACCGACACCCCGGCAGGTGGTTGAGTTTCCTGCCGCTTATGCTGCCGATGCGGAAACTGCGCTGGCACGTCTGGTTGATCAGTTTCTGGCTTCACCCCAATTTGGCGAACGCTTTGCCCGCCGT
>JALWSL010000783.1 GCA_027080405.1 Planctomycetaceae bacterium | reverse complement strand
CCAGTCGCTTTGAGGCTGTTCGGTCCACTCGTCTTTCCACTGCAAATGGTCCACTTCGACCGCCAACGAAGCCAGAGGATCTTTCTCACCGCTGGAAGGACAGGCAATTGTGACATGCAACGGAACACCAAAGGCTCCCCAGGTATCCAGCAATTTTGAAAACCGCAGCAGACGCCTGGCGTCATGCTGTCCAGGTGCGTAACCGATCGCCAACTCCAAATTGATGCCGGACAGCCCTGCTCCGGAACGCAGGAGGGCATCAACGAGATGCCAGGGACTAAGGCGATGTTTGCCCTTCGATTGATAGTCGCCCCAAGGGTGGGCAACCCGGATGAAAATCTGGCTGTCTTCATCAACCTGATGAGCAACATCGACAACACGGGCCGTCATGGCCAGTATATTTTCTTCGGTGTATCCAAACAGGCCACCGGTATTCATACGGGCGGCTACTTCCCAAATACGAATTTTCCCCAAATATTGGGAAATCACCGTTTCCACATAGTCACTGAGAAAACTTTGCAGATTGAGGATATCGTGCTTCCAGTTGGCGAGCCAATCAGGTAAGCCGTTTTGATCAAAACCGAGCAATGGGCCTCCCTTGAGAAGCAGTTTGTTTTCGATCGCCCAATCTACCTGCTGGTCATACCGCTCCCAGTCGTAGTGCCCCTCGGAAGATTCAATCGCTTTCCAATCGAGAGAAATACAGGCCGCGTTAAAAGCATCGCAATAGTTATCGGGAATTTCAGAAAGGGATACCGGGCCAAGATCGCATCCGAACATCGCGGGAATGTGCGAAGCCCGTTGCCGTCTGACATGCATCCGTTGCTCGATGTAGGAGTTCGCCAGGATATCTTCTGCACGACAGATTTTTTCCAATGCGATGTTCGCCAGTTCCGTTGCCTGGGAAGAATTTTCCTGATTGAAACAGGCGGCCAGGAAATCTTTGTAGGCCTGTTGCTGCAACTGGTCGTACTGCTGCGGAATGAGCATTCCCGCATGTGACCAGACCGCATGCTGTTCGCGCATTTCACAAAGTTGCCCGCGGGCCAGTTCAACCGCCAGTATGTAGGGAGTATCCCGTTCGAGAAGCGAGCAGGTTCTCAAAACAGGACGCCCGAAACCTTCAACGGGCCAGGCAATGTTCAGCTTGCCGCTATCTGAACATGGGCGAATACACTGTAATTCCTGAGAATGAATCTCTATCCGTCCCGGAAATGCAGCTCCATCAAAATTGGTCAGAAATGCCTGTTCCCAATGCGCACGATTTTCGGCCACATTCATCGAGCCGAGATCAAAACGCATCATTCCCATAATGTCGCCATCCTGAACTAGAAAAAATAAAACGGGACCGAGCAGGAAACAGATCGCCAGTGTAATCGGACGGTGTTGCATGTTCAAGAAGGGAGACTGACGATACGATATACTTGAAAAGATCGCAGGCCCGGCATGTTCGAATCGACCAGCCGCCTGAAAATGGAAAATGGATACTTTACTCCCCGTACGACTGGTCTATACTGTCCGCCCCGGACAGAATGGTTCCTTGTCCACAATCCAAGGTCGTCAGTTCCTCCCGTCAGAATTACAAGCAGGAAACAAGAGAATGCCAGCCGTGTTGGAAACCTCAATACCGTCTCTCACGAAAAGGGAGGGAAAAGTTCGGGATGTCTACGATTTCGGTGATTCACTCCTGATTGTGGCCACCGACCGGATCAGTGCATTCGACTGGATTCTTCCCAGCGGCATTCCGGATAAAGGCAAGATTCTCACACAATTGAGTCTGTTCTGGTTCAACCGGATCAACTGCAGGCATCATCTGATCTCAACCGATCCGACTGAATTGCCGCTACCTGCAGGCACTGATGTAAAATTGCTGAGCGGACGCAGTATGGTTGTCAAAAAAACAAAAGTTCTTCCCGTTGAATGTGTCGTGCGTGGATATCTTGCCGGCTCCGGCTGGAAAGACTATCAGGAAACAGGACTGGTCTCCGGAATTCAGTTACCTCCCGGCCTGCAGGAAAGCGAGCAACTTCCCGAACCGCTTTTCACTCCTTCCACCAAAGCAGAGGAAGGACATGACATGCCGATCTCTTTTGAGGATGTCTGTGACCAATTGGGAGAAGAAACGGCAACACTGCTGAAAAGAAAAAGTCTCGAGATTTACAACGAGGCGGCAACATACGCCCGTGATAAAGGAATCATTCTGGCGGATACCAAATTCGAGTTCGGCGTTCTCGATAGCGGTGAGATCATTCTGATTGATGAGGTTCTTACCCCGGATAGCTCACGTTTCTGGCCGGCAGACGATTATGAGATTGGGCGATCCCAAATCTCGTTCGATAAACAGTATGTTCGCGAATGGTTGATGGGTACATCGTGGGACAGAAACTCCCCTCCGCCGGAATTGCCTGATGAGATTATTAAAAACACACGGGCAAAGTACATCGAAGCATATGAAACCCTGAGCGGGCAGAAGTTTTCTGCCTGAAGCTGTGTGTTGCCACCACCTCGCCCCATTGGAACAAACCGTTATAACTGGGTCGATTTGACAAGGAGAACATCGTCAAGGAGAACATCGTCAAGGGTAAACAGCGGCATCCACAAGTAAACAGTGGGATCCACAAGTAAACCTCCAGAGTTGCCTGTCTGGATCGTTGCCTGCCCGGAACTATTGTTACCACGCCCTGCTACCGAAAAAAGACAGGACGAAATGCCGCCATCATCATTTTTTCGATGTCAACGTGGCGGCAATGAACTCACGATTCAAACGGGCGATGTTTTCTACGCTGATGCCGGCTGGACAGGCCGCCTCACACTCATTCGTGTTGGTGCAGCCGCCGAAACCTTCCTGATCCATTTGGTTGATCATGTTTTCCACGCGGGTACTGCGTTCCGGCTGCCCTTGTGGAAGAAGTGCAAATTGCGAGACTTTCGCAGAGACAAATAGCATCGCAGAAGCATTTTTGCAGGCGGCAACGCAGGCACCACAACCGATACAGGTTGCCGCATCGAAGGAGTCATCTGCGTTCTGTTTTGGAATAATCGTCGAGTTGGCTTCCGGAGCATTGCCCGTATTGATAGAAACAAATCCACCTGCCTGCATGATGCGATCCAGGGCGGAACGGTCAACCATCAAATCCCGAATGACCGGGAAGGCGCCGGCTCGCCACGGTTCGATCCAGATATGATCTCCCTCTTTG
This sequence comes from Planctomycetaceae bacterium, assembly GCA_027080405.1. Taxonomy (GTDB): domain Bacteria; phylum Planctomycetota; class Planctomycetia; order Planctomycetales; family Planctomycetaceae; genus Rubinisphaera. The sequence continues at coordinate 7,306 of JALWSL010000783.1, read as the reverse complement.
AATTTTCTCATATGTAGCTGACAGGCGGTTGTCTCGTGGTCTGGACCATGTGCCTGACCATTAATCATCAATCCACAACATCCACATATTCCTTCACGGCAATCATGCTCGAAAACAACCGGTTCTTCATTGTTGGAAATGAGTTTTTCATTCAAAACATCCAGCATTTCCAAAAATGACATATGGGGCGAGACGCCATCAAGCTGATATGTCTTGAACGCGCCCTTCGTCTCCGGGCCATCCTGTCGCCAAATATGCAGAATAATTTTCATAGCAACCATCTATCGAGTAATTGTAAACAACTGGCAGTAAACCACCGGTAACGCATTTTCAGGAATCAACCGAACCCGTTCTGTCACATCCTGTCACATCCTGTCACATCCTGCCACATCATGACTCAACTTTATGACTCAACCCTATTTATAACTTCTTGTGGTCAACTCGACATTTTCAAACTTCAGTTCCTCCTGATGTCGAATCGGTTCTTTGTCGTCTCCCTGATATTCCCAGGCGGCGACGTGGCAGAAGTGTTCATCGTCCCTTTTTGCCTCGTTTTCCTCTGTTTGATATTCTTCACGGAAGTGCCCGCCGCACGACTCCTCTCTCGCCAGTGCGTCCCGGCACATCAGTTCGCCATACTCGAGGAAGTCCGCCACCCGTCCCGCTTTTTCCAGTTCCTGGTTCAACTGATTGCCTTGACCGGTCACGTTGACGTTTTCCCAGTAAGCCCAACGCAACGATCTGATTTCCTCTATTGCTTCTTTGAGCCCCTGGGCATTTCGGGCCATTCCACATTTGTCCCACATGATTTTGCCAAGTTCGCGATGGAAACTGTCGACCGAGCGATTTCCCTTGATCGAAAGCAATTTATCAATACGCCCCTGAACTTCCTGCTCAACAGATTCGAACGCATCATGGTCGGTTCCAATTTCGCCGGGCGTTGTCTGTGCCAGGTGATTTCCAACAGTGTATGGGGAGACGAAATAACCATCCGCCAATCCCTGCATCAATGCAGAAGCCCCCAACCGATTGGCCCCATGATCGGAGAAGTTGGCCTCGCCCAGAACAAAAAGGCCCGGTATGGTCGATTCCAGATTGTAGTCGACCCACAAACCACCCATTGTGTAATGGACAGCTGGATAAATTCTCATCGGAACCTTGTAGGGATCTTCGTCTGTAATTTTCCTGTACATGTGGAACAGGTTCCCGTATTTGGCTTCGATCGCCTCTTTCCCCTGCTCCTCAATGGCCCGTTTGAAATCGAGATAGACAGCCATCCCGGTTTCTCCCACACCATAACCTGCATCGCAACGATCTTTTGCGGCACGGGAGGCAACATCCCGTGGAACCATGTTACCGAAGGCAGGGTAGCGGCGTTCCAAGTAGTAATCACGATCCTCCTCGGGAATCTGTTCGGGTGGTCGTTTATCGCCCTTGTTTTTCGGAACCCAAACCCGCCCATCGTTTCGAAGCGATTCGCTCATTAAAGTCAACTTGGACTGATAATCGCCTGAAACCGGGATGCAGGTAGGATGAATCTGGGTGAAACAGGGGTTGGCAAAAAATGCGCCCCGCTTGTGACACCGCCAGGCGGCAGTGACGTTACAGCCCATTGCGTTGGTCGATAGATAGTAGGCATTCCCGTACCCACCGGTGCAGACAAGAACCGCGTCCGCGGCATGTCTCTCCAACTCACCCGTTACCATATTTCTGGTGATGATCCCGCGAGCAGCACCATCCGCGTTGACCAGATCAAGCATGTCCCTGCGAGGAAAAACCTTTACTTTCCCCTTTTTGACCTGCCGCATCAATGCACTGTAGGCACCGAGCAACAATTGCTGGCCGGTTTGTCCACGAGCATAGAAGGTTCGTGAAACCTGTGCCCCGCCGAAGGTTCGGTTTGCCAGCAATCCGCCATATTCCCGGGCAAACGGAACCCCCTGAGCGACACACTGGTCGATGATATTATTGGAAACTTCCGCCAACCGGTAGACATTGGCTTCACGTGAGCGGAAATCCCCCCCCTTGATCGTATCGTAGAACAGCCGCCAGACCGAGTCTCCGTCGTTGGGATAGTTTTTGGCGGCATTAATTCCCCCCTGAGCCGCAATACTGTGCGCTCGACGGGCGGAATCCTGATAACAAAACGCTTTGACGTTATATCCCATCTCTCCCAGAGAAGCGGCCGCAGCTGCTCCCGCCAGTCCGGTTCCAACGACAATCACGTTATATTTTCGCTTGTTGTTGGGGGCAACAAGTTTGAGTTTGTTTTTGTGCTGAGTCCACTTATCGGCAAGCGGGCCATCCGGGACTTTGGATTGTAAAACGGTCATGATGACACAACGTCCAAAAGATAAAATGTGTAATTGCTACTGAAAAAAGAGCTGTCTCCGCCAGCACGTCCAACTCCCCTACTCCGCCGGAACTTCAATTGAGTTCCGATCCCCATAGGCAAACAGAACGGGAGTGGCCCGACCCTGCAGAGCCAGTCGCAGATCATTGGTTGTTTCGATAAAAGTTTCTTCCTGATGCTGCGGATGAGCCTCTTTCTTCGGAGAGGGCTTCGCCGTTTCGTAGGGGGATATCAGGGCGTAAATCGGAAAGATGGCAAATCCACCTGCAACAATAACCGCGAAAACAGGCCCCAGCCGCCTGGTGAGCGGATCGTATTTGGGGTGTTTCAGGCCGAGTGTCTGAAACAGACTGGTCACGCCATGCGAGAGATGCCAGCCAAGCATGATGACACCAATCAAATACGCGATGGCTGAAACCGGAGTCCTCATGATGACGAACGCCTTGTCGAATGGCTCCAACCCTGCGATTTTGTCAGGCATCGTCAAATTCAGGGTGAAATCCCCCAAATGCAACAACATGAATGCCAGAACAAGGCCCCCTGAAAGCAGCATATTATTTTCGGGAGAGATTGCGCCGGGCAACTTGCGACCTGCAATCTTCGATTTTTTTACCGCGTACTGTTGTGGTCTGGCGTCAGTATTCTCCCGGCTCGTTTCCATTGCAATCCAGATGTGAACAACAAACAGAACCAGCAGGCCCGCTTCCGCCAGATGCACAAACCACTCCTGTGAATGCAAGGCATGTGCATAGGCGTTATAGGCATCAGGCCCGACAAGCATCAGCATGTTGCCCGCCAGATGCACGATAAGGAACAGGCACAACAAAGCCCCCGTGCATGCCATCAGCAGCTTTTTACCAACCGAAGTTTTCAGTGCATCAACGACCCAATTCATAATGGCCAGGGTCCAGAATTAAAGGTTAAAGCAATAATGAAAGGAACAGGCCACGAGTATAGAACATTTCCAGATTCATGCAATCGAGGCAAATTGTCACACCCGTAAAAAAAGCGGAATGTTAGCTGGCACAAACAGGAAAGATTAGGAGAGGTGGAATTGACAAGGCTGTCCAGAACTTCTTGAGTGAAACACCTGCCCCTATTGATCGGGCCACTCTCATTGATTCTCCCAAAGAGACCGTTGACCGTGCGCATAAAAGAAAGAATGGCTACAAAACGGTGTGTGACAAATGCTCGTGTCTGAAATCGCTATTCCACTTCGGAATCAGAACGGTCAGGCAGTAGGTGAGAAGCGACCTCGCACCCCAGCACAACATTCTTTTTACTGATTGAACCTGGAATGGGCCAGAGGAGTTTCCCTTTTCGAGTTGACCAAACGCGTCCCAATCGTTCGTATCCCAGTTTATCGCAGCTGATCAGGGATGCAAAATTCGTCCAACTGACAGAAGAGACCAGGGCTTCAACTCCCTTGGCTCCCAACTCCTGGAGTGCGCGGCCCATCAGAATTCCATGCAGACGCTTTCCACGGAAATCGGTGTGGGTAAACCCCTTGTACATATAAGCGTAGTTTTCAGGGAATTTCATTGAGATGCCGAAATTGTGTTCGGCTTCAATATCTCTTAAGGAATACCACCCATAGGCGGCCAGGCGATTATCGTGCAATGCGGCGTAGCAAAAATCCTTCCCTCGGCGCAGTCTTTCAACCATCTCCAATTCGAGATTGTTTGACGAATCCTGAGTGAACGGAAGTAATTCTTCAGGACTGAGAAAGCGAGCCTGGAACCCAGAGGGAAGTTCTATTTCCGCCGGTAAAGAATCTTTGTGCAGAAAAACAAATTCAACTCCCTGCACGGAACAGAGTCTGCTCAACGCCTGATCGGCCAGGAACTTCCCTCCTGCCATCACACCAAAACGATTGCAGACTTTTTTCAAAGTCGTCAGCTTATGCCCCAAAGAAGCCATTATTTTATTCCCATGGCGAAAACTGCCTGCTCCTGCAAGAGCGACGCCCTGCTACACAAGACGCCGCCATACCAGAGTGAGCAGCCCCGGCAGTATCGGCTCATCCATTTGATGAGTACACGAACCTCACTTCACATGATACAGGAACAAGACGTTCAAGCCACTGAATATTTATCAAGCAAATCGCTGCCAGAGAGACATCAGTCTTGAAATCAGGCTTGAAATAACGTTCCTCCCCATGTCAGCCCGGCACCAAAACCAATAATTGCCATTCGAGTTCCCGCAGGAATCCCGTTTCGTAACGCTTCATGAAGAGCGATGGGAATACTGGCTGCCATCGTGTTCCCGTAGTTCTGTATGTTGATCACAAATTTTTCTGCAGGAACCCCCAAAGTCTGGGCTGCCTGGCAAAGAATATTCCTGTTTGCCTGATGTGGAACAATCAAGTCCAACTGGTCAACTGAAATGCAGGCGGCGGCACACAATTCACGAATTGTCCGGGGAATAATGTCTACGGCGAACTCCCAAATCGCTCTACCATCCATGCTCATCTTCTTGCCGGTGGGAACCTGTAGCGGAGTCGCATCCCCTGCAGAAGCGGTCTGGGAAGCGAGAACTTCTCCCGGTCCCTGCGAGGAAAGAAGCACGGCTCCTGCCCCGTCTCCAAAGAAAACACAAGTATTGCGATCCTGCATATCGACAATCCGACTGCCCAGATCGACACCAACAATCAGAATGTTTTGCGCCCCTGTTTGCAAATAGCGAATCGCGATATCAACAGCGATAGCGAACCCTGCGCAGGCACTGTTGATATCAAATGCCGAGGCATTGTCAGCTCCCAATTCCTGTTGAATCAGACAGGCTGTTGAAGGCATCGCATAATCGGGAGTGGAAGTTGCCACCAGAATCAAATCGACTTCCCGGGCGGAACACCCGGCATTTTGCAGAGCTTCCCGGGCGGCACTGGTGGCAAACTGGACAGCGGTCTGTTCCGGTTCTGCAAAGCGACGCTCAATAATTCCAATTCTCTCTCGTATCCATTCGTCGGATGTGTCCAGGCCACACTGCTCGACAAAATAATCGTTGGGAACAATTTTTTCCGGTACGCTCATCCCCGTCCCAACAATCGATCCTGCCAGGGATTTCTTCTGTGCTGAATTACCGCCCACGAGAGTTCGAGGCGTATCGATGGGAACTGGAGATACCATGCGCGAGTTCTTTTTCCTTGAAAGAACAAGAATCTTTCAGATCGACTGACACTGTTTCAGAAAAACAGCATTTCAGAAACGACGGGACTTGCTCCCCGGATGCCAGCGATAACGCGCATCCGTAGAAGCAACCAATACCCGACAACTCAGCCCGCTGTAACGTATCATCTGTTGGAATCAAAAACCAAATAGAAAACGGAGATAACAAAGACAGTAAACGACGAAACAAGCAAAATCAACAGCCTTGAGGGAAATAGGGATTATGCAACCTGTTTTGTCACTTTTTGTGCGACAGGCTGTGTGAGAGACCGGTCAGGTTGGTTTTTATTCTGCACAGATAGGTATCGGCGGTCATGTAAAGAGTCGTGCCGTCCGAACCACCGAATGTGCAATTCGATGTTCTTTCTCCCGTACTGATCCTGCCGAGTAAATCCCCCTCTGGAGTGAAGACATAGACCCCTCCCGGACCTGTTGCGAAAATCGTTCCATCTTTTGCAACTGCCATTCCATCGGGCAAGCCGGGCAGTTTGCCGACATTTTTGGTCGCATCATACAACAGGCGCGCTTTCCCCAGCGTCCCATCTGCATTGACCGGAAACGCATTCCAGATCGCAGCTTCGGGATCGGATTGTGCGACGTACAGCGTTTTTTCATCGGGAGAAAAAGCGATGCCATTGGGACGCGTCATCTTGTCTGTCAGCAGGATAAGTTCTCCATTTTTTTTCAGACGATACACACCACAAAAATCGAGTTCTCTGCGCGGATCGTCCCATCTTCGGGGAAGCCCGTAAATCGGGTCAGTAAAAAGCAGATCGCCACAGGAATGAAAGACAAGATCGTTCGGACTGTTGAGACGCTTGCCGCGATAGTTGTCAACAAGTGTTCGCTTCCCTCCATTTTTTGTCAGAACAGAAAGACGACGGTCACCATGCTCGCAGGAAACGAGTCTGCCTTGGGAATCGAGCATCAGCCCATTGCACCCCGGTTCCCCGCCGTAGCTTCCAACACCGGTGTATCCGCTCGGTTTCATAAACAGGGACGCTCCTTTTCCCTCTTCCCACTTATAGACAGAATTGCGGGGGATATCTGAAAACAGAAGATACCCTGGTTTGCCGGGCACCCAAAGCGGCCCTTCAGTCCATTCAAACCCTGACGCCAATACCTCGATAGCTGCATCAGCCGGAATAATGCGGTCCAAACGGGCATCATGCCGTACGACTTCCCCCAAGTGAGGGAAATTCAAGGTATCCTGAGCGTGAACTGTTCCGGCCAGCGATAATAATGCGAGCCCCAGTGCCAAGCGATAATTCAACATGATGAATCCTTACAAAAGTGTGCGAGTTGTGAAGAAACAAATCAACCAAGTTTTATTTCTACACAATGCTTCTGGAATTCACAATTGAAACGGGGGACCCGAGAGCAGTTTCCGATCCTGGCAGCCTTTCTGTTGCGGGCATTGTAGGTAAGCGGAGAAATGCGATATTCAACATCGACCGGGCAGCATCGAACAAGCAGGACCGCTGGAATCACCTTGACGATGTGCAGCACCGTAAATTTGCCCGATTGCAGCACGACGCTTCCACGCCGTATCCCTGTTTTTCCAAAGAACCGCAATCATCCCAAAAGCATCGACCGGTGAAACCGGTATGGTTGATCCACTGGTGTTGTTAGCGCGATGAAGACCGCGACGACCAGCCCACCAGTATCCCGAGGGCAATCGCATGAATTGGCACGGCAATTGCATTGTAGCAGGATCGGTGTTTGAGACCAGTACGGTCTCGTTATGCGCAGGGATATTTGCAACTTTAACTGGAGCCTTTTGTAA
>JALWSL010000782.1 GCA_027080405.1 Planctomycetaceae bacterium | reverse complement strand
GGGTGCGTTGCAACGCACCCGACGAAAACTCCTACCACCTAATCCCTCCATTCATCCCCTGCGGTTGCGCAACTGATGCCCTGCGAATTGCAGGTCATTGACGATCTCTTCCAGATCGATCGACTGAGCCACCTGAATCGTGATTTCCCCAAACTGATTCACCGTCTGTTCAACCGCAGACGGCGATTTCGTTACGGAAGAGTCGGCACGGGCTCGATTCAATCCCTCCAGAAAAGAGCCGCCCAGTTGATCCGCCGCCGTCCGCTGCGAGCCGCCTGCACTCAATAACGCAGGAATCTGATTTCCCCCGATCGGGCCACGAATAAAACCTCCTGGCGAACCACTGCCGGAGATTCCGCCTCCTGCCGGAACGCTCACCGGGGCACCGCCGGGAATGCCGGCTCCACCCCCGCCCAATGCCGCCAGTTGGGCCGCGACTCTTGAAATCGCCGCACTCAATTGCGCCAACGCCCGCAGGGCAGGGTTCACATTGAGCGAAACAGACATTCCACTCAGTTGGCGCACCTGCGAAACCACGCGCCGCAGCATCGAAGAAATCTGTCCCAATGGAGACCGTAACGTCCGCAACTGCCTCGACAAAGATGTCAACCCCCGTTGACTCTGCCCCAGCCGATCCAGTTGCTGATGAAACGAATTCATCCGGGAGATCACATCATCCAGTTCCTGCGAAAGCTGCGAACTGTCTGCGAGAAATTGCACCGTCAAAGATTCCGAAAACCGAGTCATGATATTTCCCTAACGCCTACCGTCAAACTCTGGTTATTGTGGGTGATGTCACGAACGCTTTTCCGCTGAAGGTGATCAGGTTGTAGTCGTCTCCCTCGGTCATGCTGAGTGATTCCCGATACACTTTTGAAAAGGTCACTTTTTCGCTCGCCACACCAGCCGGGTCGAGAATCGTGAATTCAAAAGTGAGCGTTTCCTGTTCTCCATCGGCTGATGTACTGGCGATGCCCGCTCCCGAGGCGAACGTCAGAAATTCATACAACTGGAGCGGATCCCCCGAACTGTTCGCCTTGCCGCTCAGTTGTGTCCACTTGGCGGAAAAGGAGAGGGCGACCGATCCGTCACCCCCTTTTCTCAAATGACCGCCGCTGCTTTTTCCGCGATCCTTGATTTCGATCGTGTTCACTTTTTCGGTCCAGCTTATATCTCCTTCATCGAGAAGCACCGTCAACGACAAAGGCGTTGGCGATGTTCCATCTTTCAAAACCAGCTCCGCATCACGCAAATTCCGCACCAAATTCGAAACAGCCATTTATCTTTCCTTTATGCTACCAAAGCCTGACCCGGATAGGTCGGAACCAAACAAGTTTTTGCCACAGAGTTACCGTCGATGTTGTCGAGAAAGGCAGGCAGGAGCCTGCCCTACGCTACTGCCCTACGCTACTAACGCCTGTCAATCGACCAGTTGTGCCAATCCCCGATAACTGACCAGCGAATGATTCAGCGGTCTTCTCTTGACCGAACGTTCAATCCGCGAAAAGTCTCGCACCTCCGGCTCGCCCAGTTTTGCGTAACCAATCGCAGGCTGGGCCGAGAGATCAAAATCGCGAACTGCAATTATTTGCCGTGTCAATGTCCCGCGAATTTCGTCGATCATCACCCGCATCCGGGCCAAATCGTCATCCCGTCGGGAAAAACAGTGCACATCCAACGCGAAATCGAGAAATTGCAATCCCGTGCTGCGCACCTGGCGATCGTTAATCCAGGGGATGCCCAACTCGACCCACGCCTGTTGATTGCTGAAATCGTCCTGCATTCCCGGATAAGCCGTCGGCCACGTTGTCGAAAAGGAATCGTTCCAATAAGCCGTCAAGCTGCGGATCAAATCTTCATGCAGAAATTGTGTGCTCATCATTCTTCCAATGTGCGATTACTCAAAAACATTCAACGGAATCGAATCGACCTCGCGACGTGATTGATTCAGACTACTGCGAACCATCGCGGCTGCCCGCATCTTGCTTGTTCCAAATTCCAGAAAATTGATGTACTCCACCTCGTTCGTGACGGAAATCCGGGTTGTTTCGCCCTCCTCTACTTCCTCGCCGAGGCCCTGATTCCATCCTGATCGAGCCCGACCTGTCTCCACTGGCGTGCGGTCGATAATCTGCTGCATCAACCGCCGGGCCAGTTCCCGGACAAACTCCCGCCGCTTCTGATCAAGCCCGCCCCTGGCACGTTCCAAACGATCCATCGCTTGCGATAAATCGGTCTCAACACGAATACCCATTTCAATACATCCAGACCTGCATCACTGGAACCAAACAGGAAAATGAAATTCACCACAGAGACACGGAGGCCTCTGCACGGCTGGTCTGTTCTGACTGCCGTAACAAAAAAATGAGATTCACAAGAACGAATAAAATCGCTTTGAAATCTTTCCTTTGGGTTGTCCTTTTCTTCTCCCGGTGGTCGATTGTTTTTTTACGCTTGAGTCATTCTTCAAGAAAGGCAGGCGGGAGCCTGCCCTACACTGTGTTCACCGGCGTACCAGATGCAGCGAAACCAGACCGGTGATCGAATCGAATTCAAACGCGGTGATGTCGTACTGTTCGCCGGCGATCAGCACCCGGTCTGTCAACTGGGGCGCATCGGCTGGCAATTCGTCCTGACTGAGCACAACACGTTTTGCTCCCTCAACCGCCTGCCCGGCTGCTGCCTGCGTGGGCATTCTTTCTTCCGATTCGACCAGCACCGTGCAACTGGTATCGGTGAACGTCTCGCTCACCTGTTGCGTTTCGGGATCAAACACCCGTTCGACCACCCGGTACGTCGCCGCGATTCCCCAATCGAGAATCGCTCGGGAAATGTCATCCTGTATCTGTAGAGTAAGACTCATCACTTTTCCTGACAGTTATGCTTTATTGACTATGCGTTATTGCCCCGACAACTGACACAAAGCTGCCTCAAAACAATCGCTCGATCACTTCGGTTAAAGTGACGCCCAGCACGAACGTCATCGCCGCCAGAATCGGCATCAGGTTATTCTGCCAGCGTTCGATCACCCGTAGCCGTGATTCATGATCGCTGGTCACTTCGACCAATTTGGATAACGTCACCTGGAGTCCTCCCAATTTCACGTTCGCTTCATGAAGTGCTTCCACAATGCGATCCAGTTTTTCATCCGAACGAGATTCCAACATTCCGATATGCCCTTTTCATAAACACCAAACTTGAAGTAGCCGCTTTTGCTGCGTTACAACGCACCCGACGGTTTCCCTAGCGCTTATTCCTCTGCCTGGGAGAGAATCCAGTCCGGGGTTTCGCGTTGTTGCTGCTCCCGTAGCAGCTTTTCGTAAGTTGATCGAGCTTGTAGCAGGGCGAGCAGGTTCGCTCCCCGATCCGCGGTTGCTCCGGCGTTTCCTGCCACGGCGTATTTCAAGGCAGAGAGTTTTCCGTCTCGCAGCAAATTGGTGATATCCAGATCGATCTGGTTCAAAATTCCCTGGATTTGCTCCGCCGTCAGTTCCGTGCCGCTGATGTTGGAAAGATCAGTTAAATCGCTCACGAGATTCTCTTTCTGATTGATACCATCGATTAGAAGCCGCCTCTGTTTTTCTGTTCGTCGCTTTGCCGGAGCAATTCATAGGCGAGATACTGAATCTGCTCGGCGTAGTTTTTTTCGCGAAAATGTGAAACGTCCCAGCCGAATCGCTCACACAATCGAAAGGTGTAAAATTCCAGACTGCGGGGGCCGTTCAAGTCGAGTCCGTCCCCACCGACGAGAAAAAATCCCGTTGTGCCTCCCGAAAATGTTCGCCCGACATGTTGCTGATTTCCGCGATCCGCTCGCACATCCAGATCAGATCGCCAGCCGTCCAACCAGCCTGTTCCAACTCTGTGTGAAGCTGATCCGCGAACAAGTCCCAGCCCTCATTCCCTTCCGGAACCGCCGTTTCGAATTCGATGCGTTCATCCGCCCGCAAGGCTTCCCACAGCACAATCGGGGCGACTCGCTGGTGATAAACTTCGACCGCTTCCAGATACTGCGCATCGTTTTCATCCGGCTGAATGATTGCCAATCCTTCTGCATCACGAAGCGGCTTTCCGGAAGAATCTCGCGAAATTTTTGTCGGCACCGGCGGGGCGACAATGCCTCGTTCGTGCAATGTTCGATGAAAACCGAGTCGCAAAGGTGAAACTGCAAACTCCCAGAAATTTCCATCCGGTCGAGGCAACCGAACCTGTCGCGAATAACGATCTCGAATTTTCTTTCCCCCCATGCGCATTGTCAGTCACCTTTTCTATTCTGGTATTCTGGTGTTCTGGAAAATTGATTCCAAAAACGGTTCTGTGATCGGGTCTGAAAAAAGATTTCTGAATTGAAGAACAAACCAGGGGCATCGTACCCCTGGCTCGTTTATTCAATCGGCTCAGGCGTTGCCATCCACTTTGGTGACGAATGCGGTATCGACAGCCGAGATACCGCCGTAATAGCGGGCTTTGACACGCAGCACGACATCCCGTTCAAACGCGGCTTCACTTTCAGAGCGTTGCAGGAAGGTTTGCACCGGCCAGATTTCCGTCCAGACAAACTGACGGGCAAAATCGCCGAGATACCAATCGTTGGCCGCTTCGCCGCCCTGTTCGTCGATAAACGGCGAACTCAACACCTGCAGCATTCCGCCAAACGGATTCGCCATCTGCATTTCGCCTTCTGCCGTGATGTTCGTCACCTCGGTCGCGTTGACAATACTGCGTGCCGTCCCGCGAAGAGCTTCCGGAACCAGCACGAATTTCGCCGGGGCGATCACGGGGCGAGATGTCCCGTCAATGCGATCATCCTTGACCTCGGTCGCTCGATAATGAAGCACCTCCTCGATATCGGTCCAATCGACCAGCGGAATCGCTGCGTTGAACGCGCTCGAAGTCGTATTTCCGACACCGACCCAGTTCCGGTTTGAGCCATCTGTTTTGTAAAGAGTCGTACCGGTTCCCTTCGGACGGTAAACATAGTTGCCGTTTCCGGCTTCCGCGTCCGTCACGCCGCGCACAATGGTTCGTTCACGCTCCTGCCGCAAATAGTAGCCGAGCGCCATCGCCCGCCGGTTGATTTCGCCAGTCTGATCGAACGCGATCAATTCCTCATTGATCGACAAAATCCGTCCCTGCTTTGCTTCAGAAGTGGTGACGTATTTTTCCTCGAAGGTCGATTCCTCATAAGGATGCCCTTCGGCTACTTCTGTCGGGCCGGCCAGCGCACGGAATCCCGATAGCTTCTGGCTCCGCAGCGACGACGGAACAACCGTCACCAACCGGTCTCCGATAAATCCTTCGGTGTTTTCGTATCCTTCGATCACTTTGCGGCCAATCAGTTCACCAGTCATCACCTGAAACAGATGGGTGCTGACTCCGGGATTCGATTCGCGAAGCAGTGCCGCGGCTGGTTTCTCTCCCGAAAAGACCTCCTGTGTTCGCCGCAAACCGGAAAGCACACCACACGCTTCAGCCAGTTCGTAATAACTGAAATCGTCCGTGCTGAGCTTCTTTTCGTTCAGCAGTTCACACGCTTTGTGATAAAACTTTTCCGGCCCGAGTGATTCGACCAGATCGCGTAAATTCTGTCCCTGCATATTCTTTTTCCTTCTTTTTCCATTTGCTGATGATTGGGCACAGACTTGCCGTCTGCAATGTTTATTATCGCTACTGTTGCGAATTTGGTTATCCGATCGCCGCGTTCACATTCGCCGAGCCGACATGAAACGCCGAGGCGAACGAAACCCGCAACAATGTCGTGCTGTTGGCGTTGTACTGAACCGCCCGGGCAATCGCATCACCCGAGGAGGCGACCGCTTCGAGTTGTTGATTCATCAATGTCGAGGCGTTTTCGTCCGGGCCGAGCAAATCGCCCAGTTCATACGTTGCCGATTGTGTATCGAACTCATAAACCGAAAGCGGGCTGACATCGACCGAAATCGATTCGGTTTCCCCGTCCGCAGAGGGTTGATGGGCCACTCCCAGAAAGACCGCTGCAAACGATGCCTGAGTCGTTGCCAGATCGGTATCCCAGGGATAATCCGAAGCCGGTTTGACATCGTCGGTGTCGAGATAAACCAGATCTCCCGCCTCAATCACCGTGCCTGAATCAACACGCACCTTTACCAACTGAACCTTTCCACTACGAAATCGAAGTCGATTAGCCATCAATTTTCCTTTCCCGAGAAGTCTAAACCGGATCAACCGGAACCAAATATGTATTCACCACAGAGCGAGGAGAAATATCTCGCCAAGCCGCCGAGGCGCCGAGAGTATTTCGTATTGAGTCCCCAAACAGATGAGATTCACAAGAACGAATGAAATCACCTTGAAATCTTTCCTTCCTTTGCTCTTTCCCTTTTCTTTGCGGCTTTGCGTCTTTGCGCGAGATTACTATCAAGCCGTATTTGGTGCGTTGCAACGCACCCTACGGTTCTCGTAACGCTCAATCATTGCAAGCGGAACGGCGCCAGCCGTCCGGTGACCACGCAATATTAAAAGCGGGTTATCAGTGCGTAGAACCGGAGGGCTGGCGCCCTGCCGCTTCGAGTGTTTTGCATTGAGTTCAAAACAGGCAGGCAGGAGTCTGCCCTACGATAATGCGATTCAACTTTTAATGGCTCGGATGAACGCCTGATCGATGGAGTCGGTTGTTCCCTCTGTCCTGATTGAACTGCTTGGTGAGCAGCGTTGTAGTTCGCAGCATAGTTGACGGCGTTCCTGGAGAAGTCGCCTGCGAGTCGCATCGTTTTTGGCTTCGAGCAGGAGTTCGCGGAACTGTTCCGTTATCGCCTGTTGAGGCAAACGGGCCTGCTGAATCAGTTGTTCAATCTGCGTTTCCCGCTGATCCCGTTTTTTGATGCTCAGATATTTTTTGAGCAGTTTCTCGTAACGAGTGCGAATTGAGGCGAGTCTTCCTTTCACTTCCCGCAGTTCCGATTCGAGCAGCAATTCCCTGTTTTCGGAATCATCGTATTCAGTGGACTGTTCCTGAAAGGTGGTGGTTGTCGCCGGGTAAACGACGGCGTCAACGCTGATCACTTCTTCGATTTTTTCGACTTTCGTCTTTTCCGCGTTTCGACGAGCCAGAACGACATGACTCATGCCGACAAATTCGGTTTTCTTTTCCGCCAGGGCGAGAAATGTTCGACCGGAATCGGTATCGAGCACCTGGATATCGCCCCGAATGCGGCCCTGTTCGAATCGCACGTTCAAAATCGAGCCGACCAGATCCCGCGTGCTGCGTTCATGCGGACGGGACGCATTTTCCGCATGATCGAGAAAGACCGGTCTGTTTTCGTATAAGGGAAGCGCCTGCTTCAGGGCTTCTTCGGTGTATTCGTAACCATTTCGGGATTGCGAACCGGCCAACGCCACATCGAGCACCTGCATCGATTCGCGATCGACCTGGCTCGAAGCAGATTGCCAATCCGCAATATGTTCCTGAAGTCGCTCGGCTGTTGTTTCCAATTCACTCTGCCGGGTTGTTTGTGACATGATTCGTTCCTTTTAATAGGCGTTAGGGTGTAGGGACTAGGCGTTAGTCGTTCATGGCCTGTTTGTGTTGTTGAAGTCTGCTTTGCTTTCTGATTCGATTTCGCGTTGGATCTGTTGCGGGTCGAGGTTTTCCTTTCGTTGCACCGCGGCTCTGCTGAGGACTTTGGCGTTGATCAAGGCGACGTCTGCCTGGCGTTCGCGCGGGCGGTCTCTGCTGACCAGTTCCGGTTTGCTCCAATGCAGTTCTGCCTGTTCGAGCCAATCTTCCTCGAGCCGATTCTGAAAGAGCGCTTCCTGCATCAACCGTTTCCAGAGGCGTTCAAATTCGCCGCAGAAGTAATTTTGTTCGCATTGGAACAGTTTGACGGCGGGGCCTTCGGCGACCATTGTTGAAGCGTAATTGCCGTTGGAGGCATCGGCGGTCAGCATGAATTCGGGAATCCCTGCTCCTGAAGCGATGCCGAGTAGCAGCATTCTGCCCAGCGGGATAGCGTCGCCGAAATTTGTATCGGGCTGTAAAAACCTGATTTCCGTTCCGGCTGAAGTTGTCAGGATGCTTCCGGGCCGAACGCGTTCCTGATTCACGTCCTGAGGGATTCCGGGCAGTGTGCCTGTTTTCGCCGCCTGTGCCAAGGCGTTCGCCTGGGCCGGGCCGCCCTGCACTTTTCGCCAAAGCACGATCGAAGATTGCAGCTTCCGTGCCCGCAATTCTGTTTCCTGCCATTGCTGGAACTGGTCGAGTGAATCGAGGATCGAGGCGAAAAAGCTGACGCCCCGTTTCTCATTGGAATCGACACCGATACGCGAATGCAGAATTTCGTTGGCAGGAATCCGTTCGATCAGCTCTCCATTATTCGGATCGTTTTTCAGGTAATACCGCACCGTTTCCACATCGCCCGGTTCTGTTTCGATTCCCTGGGAATCCGGACTTGCGGAAGTTGGGCCGATCCATTCGGGATCGATGAAACGCACCTGCGGCGGCCAGTTGGTATCAGCATAAATGCGTAAAAAACATTCGCCATCCCGCCAGACCCGCCGGGCGTATTCCCGGAACGAAAAGTGGGCTCTGTTCGCATTCAGAAACTGATTCCATAATTTCCTGATCAGTTCGGTCTGCTCGCGATCCGGTTGCGTTCCGTTTCTGTTTGGGAGAGTGAATGAAAGCTGCAATCCTTCGCCGACGACGTATGCTTCGAGCAGTCGCAAAATGTTGCGGGCGTGTGGATTTTCACGAACCAGCTTGCGTGCCTGATCGCGAAGTTCTGCCCGTTCTTCCCCTGTCAAGTGATGCGTCGATGCTCCCAACAATGTCCAGTTACCCGGATCTTCGGCGACTGTGGTGGAGCGGGATTCTTCCAACAGATCGACCAACTGCTGCTGCACGGCCCGTTCGTAGCGCGCTTTCAGTCGTGCAGAAGCCCACTTGTCCCAGAAATATCCGAACATCCACTTTTCTCCCTGGAAGGAACAAAAAATCAACCCGCTCTCACCCTACACGGTTTGGTTGCGCGAAAAGGGAGGTGTGGCGGAAAAGCAGGAGCCGTCGAGTGGAATCAAACAGTAAAATCAAATGCACCACAGAGGCACAGAGAAGTTTTCACGCCAAGCCGCAAAGACGCCAAGAGTATTCCGTATTGGATTCCCATATGAGCGAGAACAAATAAAACCACTTTGGAATATTCAGCTTTTTCTCTCTTTACCTTTTTCTTTTCTTTGCGTCTTCGCGACTTTGCGAGAGATTGTTTTCTCGCAACGCCCAGACATTGCAAGCGGAACGGCGCAAGCCGTCCGGTGACCACGCAAAATTAAAAGCGAGTTAGCGGTGCGTAGAACCGGAGGGCTGGCGCCCTGCCGCTCGGAGTGTTTTGCATTGAGATCCAAACAGGCAGGCAGGAGCCTGCCCTACGGTAATTCAGTTGCTACAATAGCGATGATAATCACGGCTCACAAAGCCACCGAACAAAACCGCAACATGGTCCGCACAGCGGACCCTGCTACGCTGTTTTTAAATCCAGAGGTGGATGCGTTTTTTCAGGGAGGCGGGGATTTTTTTCATGACGGATTTTTTCAGGGAGGACGTGTGATAGCGCGTGCTGAAGTGGCAGAGGATGATCAATTCGTTTTCGAAGCGATCGGCCCGTTTGATGATGTCATCGAGGTGTGTATGCCCGAATTTATGAATTTTTTCGACACGATGTTCTGGTTGAAAGAACGTCATTTCAGTAATCAAAATTTTTGCTTTGTAGATATCCTCACAAGTATCAAGCCCCGCCGGTGCGGTATCGCCCATGTAGGCAATCAAGGGAACTCGAACTTCGTTGGTCACTTCTTTTCCGGAAAGGCGCAGATCACGAATTTTTTCGCCGGGCAATCCCTGATATTCTTCTTTCAATTTCTTTCTGCGATCCCAAACAATGTAACCGACCGAAGGGACTGTATGTTTGGTTTCGACAACGCTCACAATATGTTCGCGTGAAAGTTCAAATTCATCGCCCGGTTTGACGGGAACCAGTTCGCAAATCATGCGCCCGCGATCCAACTTCTGCCACGCCCGCAGGAGTCGTTCGACATCTTCTTTCACTTCCGCGGGCAAATAAATGGTGGGCGGTGCCATTTTCATCATGCGTCTGCGCGCCACAAACGCGGGCAGCGCAGCCATGTGGTCTAAGTGTGCATGCGAAAGAAAAAAAGTAGGCGTCCCCATAAACGACCAGGGCGTCCCTCCCATATCGAACCCGATTTTCAATTCAGGCACCCGCCAATAACTTTGCACCGCCGCCCGCGAATAGCCTTCGACGGTCAACCCTTTATGCTCCAAAACGCGCAGCGGCAAGTTATTGACAACCGGCTCAAGGTCGCTCACGCCCGGCTCGGCAACGGGAATACTATCAGTGGGGGAATCCATGTTTATATTACTAACGATAAGAAGAGACGAATGTTACGAAAATTTTTGAAGATTTCATTTTGGTGGCGGCGATCAAAACAGACCAACTGTACAGGGCATTATG
>JALWSL010000781.1 GCA_027080405.1 Planctomycetaceae bacterium | reverse complement strand
CTCCCCGGCTAGCCTTGCCAGGGTTGTTGTTTTGCCAGCCCCCAGGAATCCCCCCACCATCACATAACGAATTTTTTTTGACATGTCCGTCCTTCTACATCCGATTCAAACATGGCAGAGAATTGGCCACTTGTATCTGGCTGCCCTGATACCGCACGACCTGGAACTTACGGAAACCAACGCACGCGCCGAACACCGCCCCGAATACGTCAGGCGCAGTGTTATGGAACATCTGCCTCCACTGAGTTGATTCCACTGAGTGCCCCAGCGCAGCTAATTCGTTCTGATCTCTACCGAGAACGATCGTCACTGAGAACGAGCGTCGTGGGGAGACCAATAAACCTCTGAATTTTGCAGTCCTTCCGCAGACATTCGCCGTCAATCACACCCTGAAAACGAGTAAAACAGAATCTCCTGTCCGCAGGCTCAATTCTGCTCAAATAGAAAAAAATATTCAACTCCACTTGACGATCTGGAAAAGTTCCTGCAAAATAAGCATCGATTTATTCGTGTGTTTTAGCGGTTTTTCTTAACTATCTGCGGGCTCGTGGTTTCATAGCCCCGTAAAGCACACAACATCGCTCGATCGGTCTCGGCCGGTCGAGTGTTTTTTTTGCTTTGAAAAGCCTTATGTGCCGCTCCTTTTCGATCGGTCGCCACCCCTCTCGGGCTCTGCATTACAGTGGAACGCTATCCACGAAAAAAGAAATCGGTTTTTACTGAATTGATCTCACGCCTCAATCTGCGACAGGTGGTTATTAATCCGATTTTTATGAAGTCTTTATCTTTTGTTAACACTCCGCTCCTATTCTTCGCCGCGTCACGAGTTCAGGGAGAACTTTCCTCACGGATCGTAGAGGCAATTCCGGTTTCGCGTAAGAAACGGAAATTAAAATGCAACGGATTGTACCGGGGGGCTTCATCCTTCGGACAGGGTTTTCCCGAGGTTCACAAGTGGAGTAAAAGGAAAATAATGAAAAGAGAAAAAGCAGTCAGAAGAGTCGGGAAAAAAGGATTTACACTTATTGAATTGCTTGTTGTGATAGCGATCATCGCTATTCTTGTATCGCTACTGCTACCGGCTGTTCAACAGGCACGCGAAGCAGCTCGCAGAAGCAGCTGCAAAAACAACATGAAGCAACTGGCGTTGGCTCTGCACAACTATGAAAGCACGCATCGTTCGTTTCCTCCCAGTCGTCTCAATCCCAAAGTCGAGATTGAGGATAACCCGGGCAATAAAAGCCGATACCAATCCTGGACAACGCTGATTCTTCCTTTTATTGAACAGGGAAACCTTTCGGCCCAACTGGATTTCAATCAGGCCTGGAGCTCGTTAGCCAATCGTCCGGCAGTCAGTCAGCAACTGCCTGTCTATCAGTGTCCCAGTACGCCCGGTAGTGAGCGTCAGGATCCGCATTGGGTTGTTGGCGCAGCCGCTGGCGATTATGGTTCAATCAACGAAGTAAAAAGCAGGGTATACACCGATGTATTGGGAATTCCTGATCCGGGTGCGAACGCACGAGCCGGGGCATTGGCGAAATATATCCCTAACAGAATGCGTGATATTACAGACGGAACTTCAAATACATTCCTGATCGCTGAAGCAGCTGGTCAGCCGAATGTCTTTACCGCTGCCGGACCGATGAATCCGACGCTTTTCGCCGCCTACACAGATGACAAAATTGTTGATCTAGGTGGTGGAAATTACGCCCCTTCAGATGGAACCGGTTGGGCTGACCCTGATTGCGGATTCAGCATCAACGGGGCAACCCCGGATGGTCTTACCAAATACGGTTCTACGATGATCAATGCGATTAATGTCAGTGAGGTCTTCAGTTTCCATAAGGGTGGGGCCCAGTTCGCGTTGGCTGATGGTTCTGTCCGTTTCATCTCCGAAAACGTGGATACCACTGTTTTTGTCGGTGCCTGCACCCGTGCTGGTGGGGAAATCAACGGCGAATTCTAGAATTCCCGGAGTTCCAAACTGTTGCCCGAGCGGCCATGTTTTACATGCCGGCGGGATGCCTGGAATCCCGTTCGTGAAACGCCGGGCAAAAAGGCAACCAGTAGCAAGACAAAGCGTTTCCCGATCACTTCGCCCGGGGAACGCTTTGTTGAAATTGCTCACCAACAATTTCTCTCTATTTCTATTATGGAAACAGGAAACCCCATGAAACGCTTATTGATTTTCTTGATCTGCCTGAATTGCATCGGAATAGCGGGTGCAAGTGCAGAGATCAAACTGTTGGGAGTCGGGAAAATGTCGGGGCAAGCAACCGATGCTTCCGCCCTGTCTCAAAAGTTTGAAACGGGAGACACCCAAAATATGTTGGGAGGTATCTCCGCGATTGATTACACCGGTGCAGATAACCTGTATCTCGCATTGCCGGATCGCGGCCCGGATGATGGAGCCGTTCCCTGGAAATGCCGCGTGCAATCGATACGGATCGACATTCACCCGAAACAGTCGCCCGCTGTCGTTCCCCGTCTGGTTTCAACGACGCTACTGACTGATGAGCGTAAAAGAAACTTCATCGGAAAGGCGACTGCCTACTCGGCTTCAGAGAGGTTTGCAGAGCGATTTGATCCTGAGGGGATCCGTCTTGCCCCCGATGGCAATTTTTACATCTCTGATGAGTACGGGCCTCAACTCATC
>JALWSL010000780.1 GCA_027080405.1 Planctomycetaceae bacterium | reverse complement strand
ACATAAAGATCAAGCAGACCGACTGCGCGTTCATTCCAGGTGGGGATATAAAAATCGAGTCCTATGACGGAGATGCCTGCAACCGGATCGCCTCCGTTTTTCGGACAAAGTTCAAACTGGAGAGAATCGTACCTTCCCATTCGAACCATCCACCACCAGTCAACCTGATGCGGTTGATCGGTCATATCGACTTCCATTTTCCGCCTGATATTCAACAATCGAAAATGGATCGGATCCCGCGATGTCTGTAAATTTTTCTGATAGACCCCATGTTTTTCGGATTCTGTAAAACCGGACGCTTTCAGGAAGGGGTGCAACGACTCATGGGATTCCAGAAAACCGGACGGCTTGCTCCCTCCGTAAATACCGGTGTAAAAAGGATCGCGTTCGGGAGACGGGCCGGCATGGAGATCGGTCGCGCCCCGGGATCGAGCGTATTGTTCCGCCTTTTGCAGCAGTCGCTGCCCGATATACCTGCCTCGGGCCTCCGGATCGACAACGATGGCACAAATGACCGCTTGCGTATGATCCAGATCGGTATGTTCCGCGTTGACACCAAAACCGACATGCACAAAACCGAGCAATCTCCCCTCCTGCTCGGCCACAATCAGCCCTTCAGGATCGAAATAGGTCTGGGCGAGCGCTGCGGTATCGAAAATATCGCAGGAAATGGGGGCCGCAACACCCCGGCCCAGGTAGGAAGCATTCCATAATCGGACGAGTTCCGGGGTATCGAAATTTCGAAATGTGCGGAAAAATACATCTGTCATGAGCATTAATTACGGCTTCAAACAACCGACTCGCAAGACGTTTGACGGCTCAACCAAAAAACATCCCCGATCTGTCTGTACTACTAACGGTCAAAGTTTACAAACGGTGCGAAAACTTTTGAAAATCTCATCCTGGTTACGGCGGTCAGAACAGACCAGCCGTGCCGGGTTGTCGTCTGATTTCTGCTGGATAGTCGCCCGATTTCTGTCGTGATCGCTTCCTCCGTTCGTCCATCTTACCAGTTGGCGGCGAATTTCTGAATTGATGGCGAACAATATTTATTTTTTTCGCCCTCGGTTTGTTAGCCGGTTTGTTATCCTGTACCTCATCTTGATCATCAGATATCACTCGATTTTGAGCACTCGCCAGGAGATAATTGACGGGAAACCTTTGTGAAATGAGTTCCATCACTGATGAAGAACTGCTTGCGTATGCCGATGAGCAACTGCAGGCGGAATTATCAACCCGGATCGAAAAAATTCTACGCCATGAACCGGCAGAACGGGAACGATTGCGTTTACTGCTGGAACAACGCGATCAGGGGAACCTGGGCCTTGGCGATATCTGGAGACATGAACGGCTCAGTTGTCCTCCACGCTCTGAACTGGGTCTGTTTCTGATCAACGCCCTGGATGCCCGGCAGATGGACTATATTTCGTTTCATCTCGAACAAATTGGCTGCGGCTACTGTCAGGCGATTCTGGAAGAAATGCGGGCGAACGCAACGGATGGGAACATCGACATCGAATCGAAAAAAAGAAGACAACAGCTTTTCGCCTCGTCAGCCGGGCTGTTGAGAAAACCGGAATAGGCAGCCGCGCAGAAGTTTGGATCAATCCGAAACAGTGCCGCCAATCTGAAACAGTGCCGCCAGGGGAACTCCTTCCCGCTTCAGTTCCACGACCGGCTTCCCCAGCATTTCCACTTTTCCGTTCTCCCGCCGATCCCCTCTCCCTGAAACATGGGAACGAAAACAATCCGGTAAATCGGCCAGACGGTAATAGATCATAACATAGCGCTTCCGGCCAGATTTGCGAAGGGCCGAAATATCCTTTTCCGAATAGGCCTGGAACTTCCATTTCTGTCTGCGCACCAGAGGCGATTGAACTTCCATTTCCTCCACCTGAAACTGATGGAGTACCGGGGCGACTTCAATCGTACTACCTGGCGGTATTTTACCGACACACTCCTGCAGAAAAGATCGCGTGATGCTGTCACTCCAATACGTTCGCTCCAAACCGATCGCGTCAGCTCCGCGCAACCCGCCCACAAGCAGATTGTAATAGCTGAGCTGGCACGGATGCATCGCCACAACTCCCCAACCTTGAAGGAGCAGAAAAACAGCCGTGATGAGCATCGACTGTTTGAACGATTTTTTTCGCCTCAACCAATCCCAAACCTGTTTCCCTCCCAATCCGATAAAAACTCCCCAAAGAGGGAACAGCATCAGAAACAGTCTCTCGCCATCGTAGACGGCTGCTCGGGTCGAAAAGAGAACCAGCGGGAAAACAAGGCACATCAAAACCAGAATCAACCGTCGATCCCTCGTCTTTTTTTGGACCGCTTTCACCAATCCTGCCAGACCGAGCAGATGCAGACCGAGGGGCACCGTCACAGCAAACATCACCCACGGATAATGCCAAGGCGTATCGACATCGGCATAGCGCTTTCCCAAATACCAGACATTCAAACTGGTGCGATCGGTCGCGGAGCCGAGAAATTCCCGCAAATGCCCCACCGGATCAAGCCACAACCACGGCAAACCGACAAAGAACACGACCAGACCTGTCACCCCCCAAACAAGCAAAGGCTGAATTGCCCGCCGCCGACCATACCACAAGGCCCACAATATGATCATCGGGATAACAAGAAATCCCTGAATCTTCG
>JALWSL010000779.1:3602-10522 GCA_027080405.1 Planctomycetaceae bacterium | reverse complement strand
TGATGCGGGTGTATCTGGACAAAGTGAACGGACATTATCAGGGAGTCTGTTTTCCTTTCAAATCCGGTTTTTCTTCCGGAACACTGGGACTGGAAATGACACCAACCGGGGCGATGTTTGTCAGCGGAACGAACAGGGGGTGGGGATCGATTGGCACCAAACCATTCGCCATCGAGCGGCTGGACTGGACCGGAAAAGTCCCGTTTGAAATACTCGAAATGAAAGCCAAACCGGATGGGTTCGAACTTGTTTTCACTTCGCCGGTTGATCGCAGCACAGCGGAAAACTTGGAGTCCTACAAACTGGAAACCTACACCTACATTTACAAAGCGTCATACGGATCGCCGGAAGTCGATCACACCACCCCAATAATGAAATCCGCTACTGTCTCGTCCGATGGAAAAACAGTCCGTTTGAAAATTGATGGTCTGCAACGCGGGCATATACACGAATTGCATGCAGAAGGAATTCGTTCCGTCAACGGATTACCCCTGTTGCACAAGGCGGCCTATTACACGTTGAATTATATTCCGGAAAAGTAGGAGATCATCAATGAGCTGTCAGCCACTGTTTCGTCGGTCACTCTTTTTGACTGGCCTGAGCTGCGTCTGTTTTGTCGCCCTGTCAATGAATCTGATGATGAGTTCTGAGGTTGAAGCTCAGCAGTACATCGGTCAAAAGGGGAAAAGCGTCGCGTTTGCGAAAGTAGTTGATGACTCGAAACTGCCTCGTGTGTTGATCATCGGCGATTCCATTTCCATCGGTTACACGCCCCCTTTGAGAAAAATCCTTCAGGGGAAAGCGAACGTGCACCGTATCCCCACCAACGGCGGCCCAACAACCCGCGGGTTGGCTCAAATCGATCAATGGCTCGGCGACGGAAACTACGATGTCATCCACTTCAACTGGGGGTTACACGATTTGAAATTCGTCGACAGTAAAGGAAAAGCTGTCCCTCCTCCAAATGGGCATCATCAGGTTCCGATCAAACAGTATGAACAGAACCTGAAGAAACTTGTTGCCCGATTGAAACAGACCAATGCCAAATTGATCTGGCGCAACACCACACCTGTTCCGCCCGGTTGTAATTGGAGGCTTGAATCGGACGAACTTCCCTACAACGAGGTGGCAGCCCGGATTATGCGAGAGAACAACATCCCCATTGACGACCACCATACTTATGTGATGCAGCACATGAAAGAGGTGCAACGGCCCGCCAATGTCCACTTTACGCCCCAAGGTTCCCAAAAACTGGCTGAATTGGCCGCGAAAGCGATTCTGAAAGAACTGAATCAGTAATCCGTCTTGCTGAAAACGGGCCGTTGGCGGTAAAGTTTCCGCATGTTTCATCGTTTTCAACAATGGGTTTCACCCAGTTTGGGGATTGATCTCGGCACCGCGAACACTCTTATTGCGGTGTTGGGAAGCGGTGTCGTTGTGAATGAACCTTCTGTTGTCGCATTGGCGAAAGATTCTCGCAGGATTTTGGGCAAAGGAACAGCAGTTGGGAAATTGGCCAGACAGATGCTCGGTCGCACTCCTGATACGATCTCGGCAGTCTGTCCGTTGAGTGAAGGAGTGATCACCGATTTCAAGCTGTGCGAAGCGATGTTGAAGTACTTCGTCCGCAAAGCCGTTGGCAAACATCGCGGATTTCGCCCACGAACGGTCATCGCCGTTCCGGGACGCATCACACCGGTTGAAAAACGGGCCGTCTTTCATAGTGCAGAACGTGCCGGAGCGGGGCGGGTCTATCTAATCGAAGAACCGCGAGCGGCTGCTATCGGCGCAGGACTCCCCATTTCAGAACCGGTCGCTTCCATGATCTGCGATATTGGCGGCGGCACCACTGAAGTCGCCGTTCTCAGTCTGGGGGATATCGTTGTCAGCAAATCGACACGCATCGCCGGTGAACATCTCGATCAGGCAATTGTCGATTATCTTCGCCGGCAGTATTCATTGAAAATCGGCATCCAGACTGCAGAGCAGATTAAAATGGAAATTGGTTCCGCCTGGCGATTACCACAGGAAAAAACATTGGAGGTACGCGGATTGGATATCGTCAGCGGCGTTCCCCGCAAAGCGGTCATCACCAGCGAAGAAATTCGGCAGGCTCTCTTGCGTATCCTGGAAGAAATCGCAATCTGTTTGCGGGAGACGGTTGAGCAATGCCCAGCCGAACTGATTTCAGACCTGGCGGAAACCGGCATGGTTCTCACCGGCGGCGGCGCACTCATTCGCGGTATCGATACCTACCTGACCGAACAGATCGGCATTCCCGCACGAATCGATAACGACCCCATGACAACGGTCGCCAGAGGAACCGCCATCTGCCTGGAACACCTTCCGAACTGGAAGCACGTACTGATGAGCGATAGCGGGGATTTGTGACAGGTTTGCAGGGTTCGCTGTGCGAGCCATAATGATGTTTTGAGCGACCAATGGTCCGCACAGCGGATCCTACGGCTAAGGTTCAAGGATGAAACAGGCAGGGGTTGCCAATTCGATATTACTGGTCTGGCTGGCTGTCGGCTGTCTGGCGGTTGGCTTGGGGCGTGGCAAAAACCCGTCGCTGAAAAAAACGCTGCACGATTTCAATGCTCCCGGTTTGAAGCTGATTGGCGAGTCTCATCAATGGCTCGAAAAACAGTGGTCGCTTCCGTTTGCAAACGGAAAGTCATTCGCCGATTCAGAAAAACAGGTAAACGATCCGGAAACCTCGCGATTACGGCGAGAAGTTCTTGCGTTAAAAGAACTGTTGGAGTTGCGCAACAGTCGGGATCAATCGAGAGAATCGACCGCCCGCCTGTTCGGCCCGAAGTTGATTGCCGCTCGGGTGTTGCTGCCCGATCAACAACAGCGTTGGAAAACCGGAACGCTGATTGACGCAGGGAAATCGAAAAAAATCAGTGAGCAGGATTGGATCATTTCCTCGGAACTCCCATTGATCGATCTGGGTGAAGATTACGGCATCAAACCGGATGAAATTCTGCTTTCCGGACGCGCGGTACTCGGACAGATTGATGCGGTTGGCCGCTGGACGAGCAGTTACCGACCCATTACACATCCCAAATTCCGTTGTCCTGCTACGGTAATCAAACCGGGAAATTCCAAACAGCCGATTCAGCGGATTCAGGCGGTTGGCTCTTTTCACGGGACTGGAAACGAGTTTTGCGAATTGCGTTATATCGAAAACACATACCCGGTTCGCGTTGGTGATCTGGTTGTTTTAGCGGATGAGCAACAGCGGTTTGAAGGAAGCCTTGTACTGGGAACTATCGCAGAAGCCCGCGTGTTATCGAACAGTCCCTACTGGAAAATCCTGGTTCGCCCGGTCGAATCAGAAAAGAACGGACGGGATGTATTGGTGATTACCGAGGAATTAAACCCGCTACGTTTACTGGCGAATTGAGGTATCGGTCAAAATGCTGCATCAAAAAATCAATTTGTTGATTTCCCTGTTATTGGTGGGACTCGTTTATTTCCTGGCTCTGTTTCTACTTTCAGGAAGCGGACTGACTTCAGAATATGTGATTGCAGTCATTGCGGTTTCTGTTTGCGGAACCTTTCTGCTGGGCGGAGAGATCGCCGGGAGTTTGGCGATTGTGGTGGCGGGAGTCGTATCAGAAGCGATACTGGTCTTGCCAACCGGTACCGCGATTATCGCCTCGGCGTGTGCCGGTTTGGCGATGCTCCATTTAAGCAAACTGCAATCGGTTCCTCTTCCCTGGAAAGGAACGATCATGATTTTCTCTGGAACAATGATCTGGACAGGATTGCTTGAGTTGATCCCCTTCCTGCAACCGGGGAACCTCCTTTCGGGGATGGAACTTGTCTGGAGCATGTTGAAACAAAGTTTGATCGCCGCTGCAATCTGGCTTGTTCTGCTCATTGTATCATACGGAACCGCCTCACTGTTCAAGCAATCACGAACAGCACGGATTGTTTGAACGCATAGATTGCCCGGTCACTTTGCCTATTTTAACAGGTGGAGCCAGTTTTTCTCATTGAATTGGTGATTTGGCCCGATTCGCTTATCGGGGCGGGATTGGCAGGTTAGAATGCTGGCGTATTGTTTTGAGTGAGCGTTCCTTCCTGAATCAGGATCGAGTTTTTTGATGACCCAGCAGATTCGTTTAATTATCGCCGTCCATAATCATCAGCCGGTAGGCAATTTTGATGACGTTTTCGAGAACGCCTATCAGGATAGTTACCAGCCGTTTCTCGATGTACTGGAGCAATTCCCCGCGGTGCGGATTTCGCTGCACAATTCGGGATCGCTGCTCGATTGGATTGAAAAGGCTCATCCGGAATATATCGAACGTCTTCGGAAACTCGTTCAAAATGGCCAACTGGAACTGTTGGGCGGACCGTTTTACGAGCCGATTTTAGCGAGCATTCCGCCGCGTGATCGTGTCGGGCAGATGCGGGCGTATCGGGAGCATCTGGGAAACCTGTTTGGAAAACAGCCGCGTGGCATGTGGGTGCCGGAACGTGTTTGGGAGCAATCTTTTACTCGCGATGTTGTTTCAGCCGGGTTGGAATATACCGTTCTGGATGATTTCCATTTCAAAAACGCGGGCTTTGGTGAAGAAGAATTATACGGCTATTTCGTTACCGAAGACGATGGCAGAATGCTTTCTGTTTTTCCGATCAGCGAAAAATTGCGATACACGATTCCGTTTGCTGATCCGGAAGAAACAATTGAATGGCTGCGGGAAGTGAATCAGAAACAGCCCGAAGCGGTCGTTGCGTTTGGCGATGACGGCGAAAAGTTCGGCACGTGGCCCGGTTCAAAAAAACATGTCTACGAAGACGGCTGGCTCAAACGATTCTTCCAACTGTTAAGCGACAACCAGGATTGGATTCGCGTTGTCACTTTTGAACAGGCAGTCGAGGAAGTTTCTCCGTTGGGGCGTTGTTATTTGCCCGATTGCAGTTATCGGGAAATGACCGAGTGGGCATTGCCGACCGAGCGGCAACTTGAATTGATCCGGCTCAATCGAAAACATGCCGAGGATCCGGAGTGGCCCGACATCAAAAAGAGATTGCGTGGCGGGTTCTGGCGGAACTTTCTGGTGAAGTATCCGGAGAGTCACGAAATGTATTGCAGGATGCGCGAAGTGAGCGACCGTCTGGAAGAATTGTCGCAGCAGGAACTGGAACCGGATCACATCGCGATGCTGAATCAGGCGAAAGACCATCTCTATCGCGGACAGTGCAACTGCCCTTATTGGCACGGTGCGTTTGGCGGGTTGTATCTGCCTCATTTGAGAAACGCCATTTATCATCATCTGATAGAAGCAGACACACTCATCGAACAGATTCAGCAAATCGATTCCCGTTGGGTCGAAGTCGCGACGGCTGATTACAATCTCGATGCCCGTCAGGAAGTACGACTGGCCGGGGATCAGCTCGCCGCATACTTTTCACCGGCAAAAGGAGGCCATCTTTACGAACTGGATGTGCGTGGTTCCCGTGTGAATGTTTTGGCGACGTTGAATCGCCGGGCAGAACCGTATCACGAAACGATCCTGGCGCATGCTTCCGGGAATATAGACGGGCATAACGAAACGGCTTCTGTTTCCGATGAAATCGTCTTCAAGCAGGAAGATTTGCACCTGCAACTGCAATACGACAGTTGGCCCCGCAAGTCCCTGGTCGATCATTATTTGCCGATCGGCTTGTCGAAAGAAGATTTTCAAGCCGGACGGGGCATTAACGGGGAAGCCGAGTTTGCCGTTTTTCAAACAACGTTGAAACGAACGCCGGGCAGTGCAGAAGTCGTTCTTTCCCGCCGCTGTCGCTGGGATCATCAAACACCAAAACTGACCAAAACAATCAAACTCGAAACCAGTTCGCCCTCTCAGCTTGATATCACGTACCGGCTGGAAGATTTGATTCCGGGTGAGCCGATTCATTTTGCGGTCGAGTTCAATTTCGCAGCAA
This sequence comes from Planctomycetaceae bacterium, assembly GCA_027080405.1. Taxonomy (GTDB): domain Bacteria; phylum Planctomycetota; class Planctomycetia; order Planctomycetales; family Planctomycetaceae; genus Rubinisphaera. The sequence continues at coordinate 4,573 of JALWSL010000779.1, read as the reverse complement.
TGGCTTCTGATGCCGACGACCGTTTTTATTATGGGGATGAAGGAACGCCGATCGGGCATCTTGGCACCGAACATAACCTGGAACAGCATTCACGGATCGGGCTGGTTGATGAATGGCTGGGGCTGGATGCGTCGCTGGAAACTTCCCGGCCGGCGGGAATCTGGACGTATCCGATCAAGACGGTCAGTCAATCCGAAGGCGGATTCGAACTGGTGCATCAAAGCTGTGTGGTGATACTTCACTGGGAATTCACGCCGAGTGAAACAACCTGGCAGAGCGAGATCAAAATGCTGCTCGATACCTGTGCCGCCCAGGCAAGAAATCTCGCCAAAAATACCGCGGAAAAAGTTGCCACAGCCGAATTGTAGCGAGATCGGCATCTTCCTTTTGATGCCTGTCCTACCAACGGTTAAAGTTTACGAACGGTGCGAAAACTTTTGAAAATCTCATTCTGGTTACGGCGGTCAGGACAGACCAGCCGTACTGGGCACTTTTAGCCACGGCTCTTTCGCCAAACCGACACTCAGGCAAGAGTTGTCGAGTCTGAATCTCCGTTGGTTCGTCGTCACCATGCGAGGCATTTTATTTCATGGGCATCCCGCAGATAGATTCGATCAGGAGTCAGCGCAGGGTGGGACATTGATTCAACTTTTGCTTCTCCCTGTTTGCTTTTTCCGAAAGGGCGAAGTTTTACGATTGGCCGATAGTTGTCGGCTGTCGCATCGATCAGGATCAGATCACCAGAGGTAGTCCACAGTAATACCCGGTCATTTCCAGCGACGAGGTGAACGTGATCGTAAAACTCGTTGCCTGATTCACTCCAGAGAACTTCCAGATTGTTCTTCATGTCCAAACAGAACAACTCGCCGTAGGCGGTGCAGAAAAGTCTTTCTTTCCAGATAACGGGGGAACAGGTATCCGGAGCACAATCTTCGTTGATTGCAACCGGTTTTCCCCGCCGATGAACCAGA
>JALWSL010000779.1:0-3592 GCA_027080405.1 Planctomycetaceae bacterium | reverse complement strand
CCAGATCTTTCAATCGGTACAGTCGTGTTGCATTGTTTTCGGTTGCCAAAACAACCAGATCATGATGGATCAGGGGAGTGGTGACATTGAAATCGGAACTGCCACGAGGGATCAATTCCCAAAGTCTTTTACCGCTTTCGGGATTCCAGCCAGCCAGTCCGGCCACATCGTAGCCGATAATTTCCCGATGGTTGTCGAATTTAATGATCTGCATTGTAGAATAGGCTGCGGCGTGACCGGGCGTTTTCCAGATCGTCCTGCCGGTAAGTCGATCAACCGAGACCAGCGACGTCTCCTTTCCGCCGGGAGCGATAATCAGCTGATCTCCGTCCACAACTGGTGGCGAACTGTAACCCCACCAGGGAAGTTCGCCTGCAAAATCAGTAATCAGGTTTTTTTTCCAAATAACTTTCCCGGTCGCGATATCAAAACAGTACAGATCACCCAACGCCCCCTGCGTGTAAACCAGACCGTCACAAACAATCGGCATGGCCCGTGGGGCATTGGTGAAATCGATCTGCTGACCGGCCGGATAGCGATAAGACCACAACGTCTGTCCCGTTTGGGGATCCAGGCAACGGATGATATCGTTGGCGAGTTCTGCATCTTTATCAGCCACGACAACAAACTGTTCGGTTACTGCAATTCCGGCCATCGCAGGGCCGGTCAGTTTGGCAGACCAGACGGCCTCCGTTTTCTCCGGAATTGTTCGAGGCAACAGGGAGTAGATGCCGTCGTGCTTTTTACCCCGCCAGTCGATCCATGTTTTTTTCGGTGAATCATACGGGACAAATCCCCAGCGTGTTTCAAGAACCTGATTCAATACGGGATCGCCTTTCAGTGCGGCTAACGCATTGAGCAATTCCGTTTTTGTCTGCCTCGGCATTCCATCTGAAGCATACAGCTCGATGAATCTTCGTGGGGCAGTCTGTGCGATGATCCGCAACGATCCTTCAGCCACCTTGTCGCACCCCTCCAGCAGAGACGGCATGAAATCAGAGATGGCAGCCGCCTCGACTTCACGATCAGTCAGGGCGAAGACGGCCGATTCAATACTGCCCGCCGTCACTGTTTTCACCTTGCCGTCCAATCCTTTTTCCTTGAACAGGTCAATGACAGCCTGGTGCGTTTCAGAATCTTCGATCGGCCCCAGCGCAATACGATGTCCGGACAGATCGGCAACATGCTCAAGGGAAGAGTCGGCTCTCACAACGATCAACCCACGTAACGTCGTTGCGCCGCGTTTGTCGGTCAATTTTGCAAGTGGTGTATATTTCAACTTCAGATGGGCGAGGTCAAATTGCACCAGATTCGACTTGCCTATAATCAGATCGAACTGTTTTCCTGTCTGCTTTTGTGCCAGGCCGACATTTTCGTTGAATATCAGCGATATCTTTTGCCCCAACAGAATTTCGAGTTGCTCCGCCCAAATTTCATACTTTCTTTGCCCATGTCCTTCCACGCAATCGCAGGAAAGCGGGGCGGCAAGCGGATCCATCACCAGAACACGAAGTTCACCCGATCGTGATTCCGCCCGACAGGGATTGGCCGGCAGGAGAACGCAGAAAAACAGGAGAATCCAACCGCAGGGGTTGTAGAAGGACTTGCTGATGCTCATTTTTGAACCAATACACGAATCAGATTGGCCCGGATATCCATTACGTAGATCCGCTTGCCATCTTTTGAAACTTCAATCGGTATGTAACAGGACATCGCAGCCAGGCGACTCCCCTTATCGTACTCGGTCGTATCAACGTAACCGGTCAGTCCCAGAAATGTTCCATCGGGAGAGAAACGCTTGACCCGTCCGATTCCCGATTCGGCAGTATAAAGCACACCTTGCGGGCCAAAATCAAAATTCACCGGATTGCAGCAGGCGGCAAAACCTTCAATCGATGTACGATCGCGCTGTCCCCATGTGTCGATCTGCTTGCCTTCGAAGTCATAACGGTTGACACGGAATCTGGAATTCTCCGCAACAAGAAGCATGTCGTTTTGCACATCGAGATCGAGATGGGCACAACAGCCGTGCTGCTGTTCAATCAGAATTTTGGGGTTACTGAAATCACGATTAAAGCGGACAATATCCTCACTCGCCCGCACACTGAATCCGTTGCCGAAAGCGACAAAAAGATAGTTTTTACTGGCCGCCAGACCACTGACTGCAGCTTGGGCAAATTTTCCATCCATCACCTTTTTCACATCAAGCTGTTTTTTTATTTTTCCCTTTCGATCCAGTATCGTCAGCGTTCCCTTGCCTCCAACGAAAACGGTTGAATCATCCAGAACAGTCACCATTTTTGCAGGCGTACTTTTCAGTTGCCAGGTCTTCAGAACTCTGCCACTCGGCGAAAGTACCTTGATGGCGTAGAGACGTGGGCCGCCAGATTCATGAGGAGGCCCTTTCCGCATTCCCATTCGTGGCCCTTTGCGAAATCCGGGGCGTCCTGGTCTGCCTCCCGGTCTGGGACTGCCTCCCGGGTTGGGACTGGCTCCCGGGCGTGGTCGAACCGGAGAGAGCTGCTGGTTTGGCGGTGGAGAGACCACCTTGGCATTTTTGTCGGGCCAACTGATCGCAGCCAGAAGGTTCCCGTCCTCGTTCATTGCAATCGTTTCTATTTTTCCATCCGCAGGGATCGCGAAACGGATAGGTTTCGTTTCCTTGTGAGTGGGCGTTTCCTGCTCTTCGGGCGATTCACTCAACGCAGCGAGAGGAAAACTTCCGAGGCAGAGCAATACCCAGACACCCGGTATGAGAAACCTGACTGCCGATACGATTCTCACAATAGATCTCCTGCTTGTAATTTATTCCTGGGGGCCTGACAGATTTCCATGAAACGGCATTCAACCATACCATTATTGGGGATGGGCAACTGTCAAACAGCTCACAAGTTGCTGGCAACAGGCAGAAAAAACCGATGGACCAATGAGAATTTCCTCAAGACCGGATATCTTGCGGCGCACCACCCCCGCCCTATATAACCCCAGATGTCAGCAATAGTTTCGGCTATTCCCAACCGATTCCATTCCGCTGTGCATATCTGCACAGTGCGCAACCCGTTGCAAGAGCGTGAAATGTTTGCCATTCCTTCATCGCAGCACTAACCGCACGAACTGCGGTACACGAACCGTGGCATCGGTGCAAACAGGGCCGTTGAGGCTGTCTCGATTCCGTCCCGAGCCAGGCAGTTCATATAGGAAACAAGGGGCATGCTTACTTTCCCTGTTTTTCTTCGATGAGAATGGTTCCGGTTCTGAACAGGAATTTGAATTTCTGTTTTTTGAAGTCATATTTCATTGCAATAAGCAGCCCGGTAAAACCGGACGGAATGCCGATCAGCTCCTTTCCGCTCTGTTTATGTACAATTTTCATCTTGGGGAGATAGCCCGTTTGTTCCTTACCGTTATCGTCGAGATAGGTTCCTGGAACCAGAGCTGCATAAATCAGAAATGGCAAGGAGGCCGGCTGATTGGATAGCCATCGCAGATTATCAATTTTCTGCGTCCAGACAACTTTTTTTGTTTTCCTGCTGACAGCAATAACCGGGCCGTTGGCGACTCGGGGCGATTGCTTGTCCCGCGGCTGGGTCAA
>JALWSL010000778.1:5865-10536 GCA_027080405.1 Planctomycetaceae bacterium | reverse complement strand
CATCGGGAATTGTCTTTGAAGCCTTGAATAATGCAGCCGGGTTGAAAAAGGACATGCTGGTTATTCTCAATGATAACCAAATGGGAATTTGCCCGCGCGTTGGCGGCTTGGCAAAATATCTCGATAAAGCGCGGGTTGCCCCCTTTTACAACGGCTTGAAACGGGATGTCTCCTGGGCATTGAATAAAGTCCCGATGCTGGGCGGTTCCATCGAAAATGCCATTTCAACCGTGAAAGATTCCCTGAAAACACTTCTGCATGGCGGGATGCTGTTTGAAGAAATGGGCTTCCGCTATATCGGCCCGATCGATGGTCACGACCTTCCCACGCTGAGAAAATATCTGGCGATGGTCAAGGATATTAAAGGGCCGACACTGCTGCACGTCTTCACGGAAAAGGGAAAAGGCTTCAAGCCGGCTACTGAAGATCCCGTGACGTTTCACTCGCCTTCTTCGTTTGAACGGACTGAAAATGGTGAAGCGGTTCTCACGAAAAAAGGAAGCTCCGCTGCTTATACCGATGTCGCCAGCGCAGCGATTTACAAACAGATGAAACAGGATTCCCGTGTTGTTGTAATGACCGCGGCCATGTGTGCCGGAAACAAACTGGGCAAAATCCGGGAAGATTACCCGACCCGCTTTTTCGATACCGGTATCTGCGAATCTCACGCGGTCGCGTTTGCAGCCGGGATGGCGAAATCGGGAATGAAGCCGATCGTCGATATCTACAGCACGTTCCTGCAACGTTCTTTTGATCAGATTTTCCAGGAAGTCGCGTTACAAAACCTGCCGGTCGTTTTCTGTATGGATCGAGCCGGACTGTGCGGCCCCGATGGACCGACGCATCATGGTGTGTTCGACAATTCCTACATGCGCATCTTCCCGAATATCACCATCATGGCACCCGGTGATGCTTCCGATCTCGAAGCGATGATCCCGTTTTCGATTCAACACGACGGCCCGATTTCCATCCGCTATCCAAAAACATCTGCAGAAACAATTCACCGCGAAGGAACCGCTGCCCCGATTGAACTCGGCAAAAGCGAAGTCATCAACTGGGGAACTGATGGCATGTTCGTTGTCTTCGGTGCGTTACTTCCTGAATGCCAAAAAGCGGTCGAGAAGCTCCAGAAAGATGGTCTCGATATCGGCTTGATCAATGCAAGATTCCTGCGTCCACTCGATACGGACATCATTTTGAAAGCGGTCAAGGAGTGCAACTTTGTTATCACGGTCGAAGAAAACACCCTGTGCGGCGGGTTCGGTTCGGTTGTTCTTGAAGCCGCGAACGAAGCCGGTTTGAACACAACAAACATTCACCGACTCGGCATTCCCGACCAATTCATTGAACACGGCGACCGCAAAGAATTACTCGCAGACCTCGGCTTGGATCCGGTCAGCCTTATCCAGACCGCCAGAAGCCTCGCCAACGAACAACCCGATCTGGTCGAAACAAACTGATGTGATTACGCTGCTAACAACTTCCCATGAATGAACCGGTTCGAACATCTGCGGGGTTTAAATTATTTTCGGCAGGGTTTGCGTTCATTGTTTGGGGCGGGTGGGCTTATGCTGTCAATGTTTCCCATTCATACAGGCACGGCGTGATTTCCGGTCTTGCGCAGGGGATTGCCAGTGCGGTGGTGACGTTGTTGATGGTTTATGCGGTGACGTTTTTGTACCATCGCTTTGAAAAACCGGTTTTCAAGTTGCTGCTTCCCGGTTTGTTGACGGTGATGTTCACAACAACCTGTACCGTGCTGATTCACGCAGTGGTCGGAACGCCTCGTATTTTCTTTACGATACTTCCCGCGTTTACGGTCGGTTTCCTGTTCTGTCTTTATACGTGCAATCAATTAAGAACTCTTGATGGTCAAGCGGACAAGCTGGAACCATTCGAGGTCGAGGAAGGCGGGGCAGCGTCATGATCTCCAACAGACCGTATTAAACACTTTTGAGCTTGCCGGGGAAGATACCCTTGCCGGCGATTTCACCATCTTTCATGTAGATTTGATTTTTCGTCAGCACTGCGACTTCCGGTTCGTGTGTGACCATAATAATGGTCCGTCCCTCCTCATTAAGTTCCGTCAGCAGGTTCATGATTTCTTCGCTGGTTGAAGAATCGAGATTTCCTGTTGGTTCATCCGCCATGATGATTTGTGGATCGTTGATCAATGATCGCGCGATCGCCACCCGTTGTTGTTGACCGCCGGAAAGCTGGAACGGTTTGTGGTCGAGCCTTTCTTCCAGTCCGACCTTTCTGGCGATATCGATTGCCCGATTTTCATCCTTTGCCGTAATGCCAGAGCTGTTCCTGCGATACTGGTAGGTGAGCATGATGTTCTCAAGCACCGAATATTGCGGTATCAGATGGAACGATTGAAAAATGAAACCGATCAATTCATTACGGACCAGGGAAAGTTCGTCATCATCCATGCTGGAGACGTCCCTCCCCGCCAGAATGTACTGTCCTGAGGTTGGCTTATCGAGGGCCCCCATCAGGTTCAACATCGTACTTTTTCCGCTTCCCGATGACCCCATGATCGCCAGAAAGTCTCCTTCAGGAATATCGAGCGAAACTCCCCGCAAGGCCCGAACGACGTTATCGCCCAGGAAGTAGTGTTTTGTCAGTTCAATCAGGCGGGCAGCGTATTTCATGAAGCCGTTCTTCTTTCCGGGAAAATAAAGCGAGGTGATGTTGTGGCTTTGCAAGTCGCGTGCAGGGAGTTTGCTCCGTCCTGAAATACCACAACTGCAATCAGCGGCGCCGGTGGTGTGCGATTTCCATCGCCGTTTCAAGACTTGCAGAAACTAGCGGACAGGTTTTTGTCGCTGACCTTTTCCCCGCGTCCCTCTCCCCGGGCCTCCCGGTTTTCTGGCGGGGCGTTGCCCCGGTTTCAATTTTCCTTTTGCCTCCCCTGCCGGGGGCATTCTTTTCTGACCGGGATTCAACTTCTGGCCAGCCGGTTTGGCCAAAGGGGACTTCTGGGCAATCTCGACAAATCTTTTTTCCAGTTCAGAAATTTCATCAGCGAATTTCGTTCTCGGATTCATCACCGTCAATTCACCCTCTTCGATCCCGTCGAGGATTTCAATTTCGGTATCGTTCGATTCCCCAACTTTTACCTTGCGTCTTTCCAGTTTCTTTCCTTTCAAAACCCAACAGTAAAAGTCCCGGCCAACCTGAACGACAGACTGCATCGGCACCTGCAGGACATCTTCACGATCCTGCACAATAATTTCAAAGTAGGCGGAAAGACCGGGACGCAGGAGGCTGACGTGTTCTTTGGAGTCTGTCAGATTGATGGCCACCTGGTATTCCTTGATGTCGAAATTGGGCCAGGATCCGGATAGGGGAACCGATGAGATTTCTGCAACAACACCGTGAAAAACCTTGTCCGGTTGGGCATCAGCATGAATCGTGACAGGTTGCCCGACCCGAACCAGGCTGATCATCGATTCATGGATTTTCGCATCGATCTTCATGGAAGTGACGTCAGGGATATTGATAATTTTCTGCCGTTCCCGAACTGTTGCCCCTTCAATAATCTCCGGTTCCGATGATCCCCGGCGCGAAGCACTACTTTTGGCATAGACGATTTCACCATCTTGCGGAGCCCGCAAAATGCAGTTTGCGATTCTCTCATTCCATTCCTGCAACTTCACTTTTTCGACCGCCAAAGTCAGTTTGCGTGCCTCGACTTCGGCTGTTGCCTTGGACATCGCCGCCTTGGCTTTCAGGATGACCCGATCAAGCTCTCTTTTGAACTCCTTCGCATCGGCTTCCAATTGTGCATTTTTTCTTTTGGCCGTGTAGTCCTCGAGAACACGCAGGTTGACCAATTCGACCTGCAAATCGATTTCTGCCTGGGTGACGGCAATACGTTCCGCCTCGAGGTCAGACTGGGACTTATATCCTTTTTTGGTCATTCTCCTGGTAAAATCGTATGATTCCTTTTTTCTTGCGAGCTGTTCTTTCTTTAATTGAATCTGCCCGTTTATTTTGTCTCTCTGCTGGGGAAGTTCCCCCTCCTTATATTTTTCCAGATCGAGCTCGGCCAGTTTGTACTTCAATTTGGCCAGCTCGATATCACTTTCATTTTGTGTTTTCTGAATTTCCAGATTCTTCTGGGCGATCAACAAATTCGCTTCTGCCTGCGTGACATCAATTTCCTGCTGCCGGGCTTTATCTTCATAGGCAGATGAATCGAGTTCGCAGACAATGTCCCCTTTTTTTACACGAATCCCTTCCGGCACAATCTTGATAATGGTCGTTGAACCGGGAACTTTACAGATAAGCGTTTCATTGTGCTGGGAATCGAGAAAACCCTTTTCATTGACCGTAATTCGAAACCGTCCCTTGACCGCTGCTTTGGTCATGATATCAGCCGGGTCCTCTCCTCGGGAAAACATGCCTTTCACACTATCAATGATCGGGCCGTACCAGCTCTCCTGATTCGATTCCCTATCGTCCTTCGACGCGGCGACGGTTGACTTGCTTCCCTGAGCGTTTTTTTCTGTCAGCATCCCCGCGGAAAAATAGGTCGCCGCTCCCAGAAACAGGATGCCAACCAAGGGGGTCCGCCACGAACGCTTCTTCTTTTTTCGCTGAGGAGGCGGGGAACTCTCGGGTGGCCTCGACGACGGGGAATTGTGACGGTTCGCTTCCTCG
>JALWSL010000778.1:0-5855 GCA_027080405.1 Planctomycetaceae bacterium | reverse complement strand
TTCTTCCCCCTTTGCTCCCTGTTCGATTTCGAAGTTGACGTTTTCGATTGGGGCCGGGGGTAGGAGGACGACGTCGAATCCTGCGGAATCGCTGCCTGCTCCTTCGAAATCTGGCCCGTCTGGGATGGAACTGTTGTGCTCATGTGATGACTCTTGGGGTGGGTTTATCTGATTCTGATAGTAGGGGTCGACCCACATTCCTTGAGGGTCAATCTCCATCATACCCATATCTCGATGAATGTTAAGACGTTGTGTCTCATAATTTGCCCAAATTTGTATCAGTCGGTCCTGGGCTGCCAATATGTTGTTCAACGCATCGATCAGGTTTCGACCGCTAACCCCCCCTTGAGCCGGTTGGCCCGGAGCATTGGCCGTTTCTACCGCCTGATCGTATTGTAACACATTGATACGCAACGCCTGCCTGGCAGTTTCCAGGTTTTCTTCCAAGACTTGAAGCTGCCGCCATGCTGTACGCACTTGCAGCTTTACCTGGTCTTCGGCTGCCATGTAGGCCCGCCTGGCCCTTTGGTAACGAATTTGTGCAGAACGATAGTTATTCCTCTCAGCGACCTGATCCAGCGGGGCGGTAAACTGCAGTCCGAGACGGTAACTACTACTACTTCCACTGAAGTTAAACGGCTGAGACCCACCGCCAGGTGTTCGTACGTCCCCTTCGACAGCGACATCCAGTACAGACTTCAGCCGGTTTGCCACCACCTCCAAATCTCTGCGGGCATCCATCACGTTGGCCCGTTCATTCATCAGATCAAGACGATTCTCCATCGCGACACCTACGGAATCGGCCATACCAAGATTAAATTTGTTGACACTGATCAATTCCGAACGGAGCCCGATCTGAATGACCTGTAACTCCAGCACCTGTTTTTCCAAATCTTCACGGGCATCTTTCATATCGCTGATAACGCCCTTGAGAGTCTCCAAATTTCCATTTGCCGAGTTCAACCGTTGTAAAATAGACTGCAGATTCTTCTTTTGTTGTTCAATTCTGTCGGTTTGCTCTTGAACTCTGTCCTGATCCCGTTCGACTGTTTTTGCAATCCGCGTTTTTTCCTGTTCAGATTTGATTGCTTCGAGACGCTTCCCCATGTTTGCGTTAACACGCAGGGCGTCCTGCTTGACCAGTTGAATCCCCTGCTGATCGATTGCCTCTGCGTACTGCTGCAATTGCGAGAGGGCCTCTCGAATCTGTTGGACATTCGGAGCCTCCTCATCAATTAAACCGAGTTGCTCAACCAAGGTGTCGGCCTGAGTACGCATTTTTTCCAGAACAGGCGAAATCAACTGGAATTGCTCCAGACTGGAATCATCAATCGTCATAACCAGATCGGGCGGCAAACCGAGTTGAATTTTGAATTGATCGAGTTGGTCCTTAAATCTTCGTTCAGATGTCCGCAGGTTGATGCGAGCAGAGGCGAGACGCGATTCCAACTGGGCAACGTCCAGTGGGGTCGCTTCCGTTCTTTTGATCTGAATCAGATCCCGAATACTCCGTTTCCAGGCAGGATCATCACTCAAGGCGAGCAGAGCCTCGGCTTCTTCCTGCGACATCGCCTTGAACCAGTACAGTTTTTTTCTCTTTTCATCATAGACGAATCGTCCCTGCAATTCCTCCGGAATGACAATTCCCGCAGGCATGGCTTCCAGATCGGTATCCGTCATGGCAGGCGGTTCGGAAGCGAGCGCCCTGAGAGCACGCACTTGTCGTTCCAGTTGGGTAATGTTGAATTTCTGGTTACGGATACCCTGGATCTGTGTCAGCAATCCGAGATACCCTCCCCCCACGGTATTAACAAACAGTTGCTTGCGAAACCGGGCCAAAGATCGTACCGAATAGAGCAGATCACGCTCGGCTTGCGTCAAATTTGCCAAGGCTATTTTGCGTCCCGCATTCAACAGCAATGGTTGTGTGATCCGGTAAGAGAGGATACTGGCCGAAGATGTTCCTGCATTGGCTCCGGAGAAAAGCCAGAGTGTGTTGTTCGCCAGTTCCACCGCCCACTGTCCGCCGGTGGGCAGCAGTTGACTGACGCCAAACCGATTGGACATCCCGAGGGAATCGCTCGTATTGGGCACCGTTGTCTGTGTCAGTGAAGCGGATGGTTCGCGTCCGCCAACTCCGAGATACCGCACCTGAAAGCGGAAACGTTCCAGAGTGAGGGCGAGCGCACTCAGATAGGTGTTTTCCAGTTCGGTTTGATAGCCGCGATCATGAATGTAACTGAGTTCAACAGCATCGCGAATCGTGAGATTTTTTATGGTCGGCAGAGGCTTGGTATCGTTATCCGGATCGTCATCAACCATTTCAGGTGTCAATTCAAACTGGGCGAGCCAGCCGGGGTTTTCGATACTGAAGGATTGGCCCAACTTGTGCCAGCTTTTGTAACCGGCGATTCCATTGACATTTTCCATATAGACGGCAGCAGCAGGATCATCTGGCGGAAGCGGTTCGTGATCTGGATCATAAGGATCATAGAAACGACTCCGCGGATCAGGAGTAACCCCTTTTCTGGGATTGACCCAGCGGGCATCCGTTTCGGTCTGTGCCAACGCTCGATAGGTGTCCTTATCCGCCTGTTTTCGCCAAAAAGTTTGCGAACAGCCGGAGAACGTCAAAATCAATAGAGCGCAGCAGGTGGCGATAACAGAAAAAGAAGGGACGCCAACATGAATTCCCCTGTTTCTCCGTCTCATCAACACGTCGTTCTGTTCCCCCCGATTTTCAACGTTCAAGGCGATCAATTTCCCTGTGCGATCTTCAACAAAGGGGCAATCCCGGCATGACTCTGTCATCTCTCTGTTGTCTCACAGTGGCACATGACAGACCCTCCCCCACGGAAGGCGAAACCCCTCGTATCAAAATTGATCGTCACTTTCCTAACCGGAAGATCAGGGAGAATCGTCAAAATCGTTAAATTGAGCACCTCCAAATCTGACCGCGACTTCCCGAACCTGGGCTTGCCTGCCGATGGCACATTTCCGAATCGATGTTGAGCGTTTTGCAGCGTTTTCAGTTACGTTCCAGCGTTTTCAGGTTGCACGCGGGTCCCCAAACATGAGACTTCAACTGCTGATGACAGTGTTTTTGTTGTCAGTTGAACGCAAGAATCACCTCGCGAGTTGCCGCAAGAATTATCACGAGAATTGCAGTCCCGAAATGAACATCAGAGGGGCGAACAGAAGGGCGACCGCTCGCAACCCCTTTTATGAAAACAGGTTACAGCAGGTGATGGCTTTCCTTGCCGAGGCGGATGGTGGAATCGTCGATCAATTTTCGTGCAAGCGGTTCGATGCTCCTCCCATCTATTTTGAAGCTGGATCCCCGAGTAAACTTCTTTTATTGGTCGGAAAAGCATAACCTTATGCACTTTCAGAGCCTGATTCGGAAATCTGTTTCTTTTCAAGCTGGCAAGACAGGAAAGATCGATGCCCAAACGTTCGTTGTTTCAGGAACCGGAGAAAACTGCAGGGTCAGCAGAGGCGTTGCGCAAACTTTGCGAGTTCAAGCCTGGTGAGGCAGGAGATTGCTTCGCCCTGCTGAGTAAAAAAGAGCGAGCAGAAACCCGCGATGGAAAACCGTATTACCGATGCCAATTCAGAGACATCAAGCGAACAGTCAACTCGATGATCTGGAATGATTCCTCCTGGTTCGAGGAATGTGAGAAACAGTGGAACACGGGGGAATTTTTCAAGCTCCGCTGCAGATATCAGGAGAACCAGTATGGGCCACAAATCGAAATTGAGCGTATTCGCGGTGTCACGGCTGAAGATTCTGCCGACGGTTTTGATCCGGCCGATTTTCTTCCCCGCTCCCGTTTCGATGCCGAGGCGATGTTCGATGAACTGATGACGATCGTCAACGAGAAGATTCAGGATGAACCACTCAATCAGCTTGTCGTGAAAATACTGACTGATCAGGCAGAGCAGATCAAACAGTACCCCGCTGCCTCGCGGAATCATCATGCCTACCGCGGCGGTTTTCTGGAGCATATACTCTCCGTCACAAAAACCGCTTTGTACCTGGCAGAAAAATATCGTGATTATTATCCGACCATGTCGCCTCCTGTTTCGCGAGACCTGGTGATCGCCGGAGCCGTGCTGCACGATATCGGTAAACTTCGTGAACTCTCCTCACAACCTCAGGGCGCAGACTATACCCCGGAAGGAAGGCTGATCGGCCATATTCTGATGGGACGGGACATCGTGCGGGAATATGCAACACAGATTGAAGGACTGAATCCCGAAACACAACTTCGCCTGGAGCACATGATTGTTTCGCACCAGAATCTGCCGGAATGGGGATCACCGATTTCGCCTCATACTCCGGAAGCGCTGTTGGTTCACTACGCAGATGACATTGATGCCAAATTTCAGATGATGGCCACCGCCCTGACTGAACCGGTTATTCAGGATCAACTATTCACCAGTAGACAGAATCCACTACGGCGATCGATCTTCCGCGGACAGGCCGAACCGGATTAATTGCTTTCCAGTTCCACCATAAACTCCACTATAGTAGATCCCCGCTTTAATCGATTCCCTCTTTTACGGTAAACAACACTTCTGGCAGACAGAGACAAGAGAATGCTCGAAACCGACCACGCCATCTACGTTGGCAGCTTTGATCCGATGACACTGGGGCATGAAGACGTGATCCGCCGGGGAGCGAGAATCTTCAGGCGTTTGAGCGTCGGTATCGGCATCAACCCCGATAAAGAACCGCTTTTCTCTCCCGAACAACGCCTGGAACTGATGCAAGCCGTTGTCGGAGATCTGGAAAACGTAACGATACACTGTTTCACCGGACTGGCTGTCGATTTTGTGAAAGGCCAGAATGCAGCGGTTATGTTGCGCGGCGTGCGAACATTGTCCGATATCGAAGCGGAATTTACAATGACTCTGGCCAACAGCACCTTGGCGCCGGACATCGAAACCGTCTTCCTGATGGCCAACGAGAAGTATTCGCACATTTCGAGTTCTCTCATCAAACAGATTGCGAAGATGGGCCGGGAGACAGCAGCCAACAAACTCGAACAGTTCGTTCCCCGGCAGGTAATCGCGCCACTGTTGGCAAAGTATTCGTAAATGGGGCCGGACTGGCCTGGTCTGTATTGTCCAGCATTGTGCAGCGCTGAACAGCAAAGTATTGAACAACGAACTATTAGACAGCGACTGCGCGTAAAAAAGCAGCAGAGAAATCCCTGCTGCTTTTTTACGCAAAATATAGCAAAATCACAGTATCACAAACAGTCGGTCGCAATCGTCATCTAATTGTTCCGTGTCAGTTGGGTACTGCTTCGAAACAGTTCAATCGCTTTGAGCACATCGGCATCGCTATCAAGCGATTCTTCTGTCACATGCAGGTAATCTTTGGAGTCACGTTTGACGAGGACATCCGGTGCCAAACCGATTTTGCTGTAATTGTGATCGTCGGGTGAATAGAATTTCGCCGTTGTCAGTCGCAAGCCACACTTGTGGTTCACCGGGAAAATACTTTGTACTGACCATTTACCATACGACTGACGACCAACGATCTTCCCACGATGATGGTCGCGGAAAGCTCCAGCGACAATTTCACTGGCGCTGGCACTGTTCCCATCGACAAGTAGAATAATAGGGATGTCCAACGTCCCCGGTGAATGGGCGGTATATTTCCAGTTTTGATCCTGGGTTCGCCCCTTTGTGGAGACCAGCACTCCCCTGTCGATGACCCGATCAAGAACCTCAACAGCAGCTGTGAGCAACCCGCCCGGATTTCCACGCAAATCCCAGACGAGTGACCGCATTCCCTGATTTCTCAAAGTCAGCATCGCGGCATCAAACTCGGACGCTGTTGT
>JALWSL010000777.1 GCA_027080405.1 Planctomycetaceae bacterium | reverse complement strand
CGATTGGAGCATGGACTATGAGCATGACGGTGAAAATTCTTTCCGCAAAGTACAACGGCAACAGTCCTGAGATTCTCGGTTCGCTGAGCTTTGACAAACTCGGTGAACTCACCGACCAAGTGCTATTCGTCGCAACCAACAGAATTGGCCAATGGAAAGTGCATGATTTCGGTCGGGGCGGTTGTCCGCCTGGCGCAAGCGACAACAAGATGCTAGTGTCCATGGTCGAAGTTGGCGAGTGCGATGCACTACACGAAGGAGAGACACTGAGGCCAACACACGGCAGAGAATAACGCCGCCCGGTGCCCCGGTTGATGCTTTGTGCCACGGCTCTGTGAGCCGTGTTTATCTTTGCTATAGTAGCTATCTAATATATTCACGGATCGCAATTGTAGCCTCTGCATTGTGCTATGAATTGCATGACGACAACGGCACTCCCGATGAGGAGAGCGACGACATTATTGTCGGCTGGATGGTGATGGAACTTTATGATGTCAGCCTGTTCGGCGGTTCGGTCATCACCACCTATTTCGATCTGGATGGCAACGAAGTCCAGGAGTCTGAAATTGACTACGACCACGTGGGACTGGCCGATTTCGTTGGCCCTGTTCAAGATCATGCATACTTCACTGCTGGTCGTCCCAACGGGAACTACTTTGAAGTGTATGGTTTGCTTCCTCGCGATTATGAAAAGTTCCACTATTTGCTTCAGGAAATTATCAAAGCGAGAAATGAACTTGAAAAACGGAAATCTGATTCGTTGAAAGCAGCAGACGGATGGGATTCCGTTGATAGAAACAGTACGTTATTTGATTTCCAGAAAAACACTCTTAAAAAAGTATGGAAAGATCAGTTCAACAGAAAGGCGAAACTTGTTTCTGTCCAGGAAGCCCAATTACAAAGCCTTGAGCGGCAGTTTAGAAAGCTCGGTTTTGATAAAACCTATTCGATTGGTCAGGGGACTGATTGGGGAGCATGGGAGGATGGTAAGCCTCATCCAAGAGCTGAAGGTCGCGGATTAGAAGGTGCGATCAGCGGCTACCGGGTATCGTTTGTGGAACGACACGCCCAAGGTATTCATCCAGAGAATCTCGGCGTGCAAATCATCCTGGCGGCCGACTCTCCAAAATTAGCCTGGCAACTTACAAAACTGGGAATAAGTCTTTCTTGTGGAGCAATGAGACTCCTGCTTAAAAGAAAAGGAATCATCCAGACAACAAAAGGATATGCCGATGAAGCCATTGACACAGTTGAGAAAACTATTATTGTCAATAGGTGCGAGGTTCCGAGAGGTGGACTGCTACGCCGATCTGTTGTAACTGGAAGTGGCGATGCCCGTTTGGGGCCTGCAAACATAATTGATGATCTCACAGGACTGACTGAACAAGGCAACCGCGTTGGTGCTGGAATTCGATCTGGTGATGTACGGGTAAATGTCCTCGGTGACGAGTTATTCGACCGAGCATATGCGCTGAAGGGCGGCAGTGGCAGTTCGCCACAAGCGTTTCAACTTGGCAATCAAATCTATGTTCGACGAGGATCGTCGAATCTCTTAAGTGACGTCGTTCACGAAGGAACGCATGTCCTCGACGAACTTCATGGAACCGTGACTGTTCCATATCACGTCAACCCATACGCCTGGGAGAAGCGGGCGTTTTTCTACGAAAGGCAGTTCCAACGCGCTGGCGGTGGGGCAGTCGAATTCAACACGATTCAGGAAATGCTCGACTTCATCTATCGGAACTATTGAGGTGTAACATGAACACAGCGATTGGTGAGCTTCTCGATTATTTCAACGGCGAAGAGCCAAGCCCCGCCTTGGCGAAAGTTGTCGACGCGTTGGGGCAGAAGAATGTTCGCGTGATCTCAATTGAGCTATTCAGTTGGCTCAAACGTCAGCAACGCTTCGGACATGAAAAGCCGCTAGAACTAAAGCAGCAGTATACTTGGTGTCAGGAACTGCCTCTAATGCTTGACCAATGGCAGGCATTGAGCAAGTTGTTTGTGATTGATTCCGGCCGATGCGTTTTCAGCGAAAGCGTGCCATCCGCCGAACGTGATCGCATACGAAGCCTGGTAATGGAACGGTATCAACCTGTGCTTAGAACTTAACTGGACAGCGCCGGGTGCCCCGGTTGATGCTTTGTGCCACGGATCTGTTAGCAGAAATTATCATTGCTATAGTAGCTATATAATATATTCACGTGTCGCAATTGTAGCGACGTAGCGACTGTCTTGAAAATCAAGTGACGATTTCATTTTCGTTCCATTTTTTTCCTTCTCTGATCATCACGTTGAGGATGGTTAAAAGTTTTCTCATGGCGGCGATGAGAGCAACCATTTTCGGCTTTCCCTTTTCAATGAGTCGATCGTAGAACGCTTTGATCTTCGGGTTGTACCGTTTGGCAACGATAATCGGCATGAACAGAGCGTTACGAATTTCGACGCGTCCGCCGCCGATGGTTCGTTTTCCTCTCATCATTCCGCTATCCCGATTCGTGGGAGCAACGCCGACGAGCCGAGCGATTTCCTTTCGATTGAGTTGCCCCCATTCAGGCAGTTCATGCAAGATACAAGGGTACGCTGTGCGTACCACGATTAAAGAGTATTTAATGCTATGATAGCTATGTATACATGAAATGGGAATCACAAATAGTGTGCAC
>JALWSL010000776.1 GCA_027080405.1 Planctomycetaceae bacterium | reverse complement strand
CGTTTTGTGGTTGACGATGCCGATCGGTATGTCGGGCCGACCGTAGTAGGTGTTGATCACATCGATTGCCCCTGGAGCATCCCAGCGGGAATTTGATTGCCCGATAGCTAAAATCTCTGCTTCCCCCAGGTCTGCCAGATGATGCAACACGGCTAACGCTGCCAAATCATCGCCGTCGTCACCGAAGTCGGTATCCAGAATGATTTTGACGGGCGTTCCCGCAGCGTGGCAAGGCGTTCCCATAAATAACATGATGACGACTGTGTAAAGCACCAGGATGTTTTTCATCGCGCTTCCAACGAAAGGAGTGACATGGGATTGAAAAGAAGCCGTTCCGAAAGAAACTGTCACCTTGAAGCTAGGAAATTTTCTCCTGTGACGCAACCACTTGCGTAGATAAAGAGTCTGGCAATCAATCTGGTCATCAGTCCTGCAAGCAATCGGGTGAAACGCAGACGGAAAAGATGAGCGAGCCGGGGAGTCGGGATATTCGGCATTGGTTCAGTGAGCCAGATTGGGTGTCGCTTCGGAACTGCTTATGCATGTTTTATGCTGTTCACGCTGAGCAACTCGTGATAGAAATCGGGGCGTGTTGCTTGTGGTTGATGCGGAGGCTGTTTATTATTAGGGTTCGATTTCCCTTCTTGGGCCTCTCTGGAGAAGTCGCTTCTGGCGGTCTCATCGCCGTGCAGTTGTTCTTGCGGTGTTGTTTATAAAGGATTGAAAATGTCTAACCGTTTTAACGCAGCGTCTAATCGTTATAGTGCGGCACTGTGTTTGAAGGCAGTATTGTGTGCCATTCTTTTTTTTAACCTGTCAACCGCAATGGAAAATACCTTGCAAGCCGAGAAACTTGAGTACCCGAAAGCTCCCAAAGTATTGCAGGTCGATGATTATCATGGCGTCGAAGTCGAAGATCCCTATCGTTGGCTTGAAGAGGATGTGCGTGAATCGAAGGAAGTCGCTGCGTGGGTGGAGGCAGAGAACAAACTGACCGAAGCGTTTCTGAGCGCCATCCCGGCTCGAAAGAGAATTCGGAAGGAATTGACCGAACTTTGGAACTACGAAAAGTTTTCCTCGCCGTTCAAAGTGGGGGGGCGATACTACTTCTACAAGAACGATGGACTGCAAAATCAATCGGTTCTTTACATGATGGACAGCATCGATGGCGAGCCGACCGTATTGATCGATCCGAATAAGTGGTCAGAAGATGGAACGGTGGCGCTTTCGGGAACTTCTTTCAGCGAAGATGGACGCTATTTGGCTTACGGGATTCAGGAAGCCGGTTCAGACTGGCGAACCTGGCGGATTATGGAAATCGCAACTCGCAAATTGCTTGATGAAAAGCTGGAGTGGCTCAAGTTCACTTCTACTGAATGGACACCGGACAGCAAAGGATTTTTCTACGGAAGATTCGCCAAGCCGGAAGAGGGGGAAGCGTTTCAGGGCTTGAATCTGAATCACAAGGTGTACTTTCAGCGTGGGGGCACGCCGCAAAGTGATGATGGGCTCGTGTTCGAACAGCCGGATCATCCGAAGTGGGGCTTCGGCCCGACCGTGACCGAAGATGGGCGATTTCTGGTTATTTCTGTCTGGAAAGGAACAGCCGACAAGTATCGGATTTATGTCAAGGATTTGAGCGAGCCGTACGGGATTCCGGTCGCCCTGATTGACCACTTCAACGATGAATACGATTTCATTGGGAATGATGGTTACATTTTTTACTTCAAGACAGATTTGAATGCTCCAAACAAGCGGGTGATTGCGATCGACATTCGCAACCCCGATCCGAAAAATTATCGGGAGATTATTCCGGAAGGCCCGGAACCGATTCAGGGAGTCGGTCTGTTGAACAACATGTTTGTCGTGCGGTTGCTGAAAGATGCGAAAACGGTCGTCAAAATGTTTACGGTGGATGGTCGCTTTGTGCGGGAAGTGAAGTTTCCCGGCATCGGAACGGCTTCCGGTTTTGGGGGAAAGCGAAGCGATACCGAAACGTTTTATTCGTTTGCCAGTTTCATTACGCCGCCCAGCATTTATCGGTACGACATGATCACCGGGGAAAGCAAGCTGTTTCGTCGGTCACAGATCAAGTTCGATTCGGATCAGTTTGAGTTGAAGCAGGTTTTCTACCAAAGCAAGGATGGCACCAAGGTGCCGATGTTTATTGCCCATCGGAAAGGGCTCAAGCTGGACGGAAACAATCCGACACTGCTTTACGCTTACGGTGGCTTCAATATTTCGCTGACGCCCTATTTTTCGATCAGTCGGGCACAATGGTTGAAGATGGGCGGCGTTTTCTGTGTGGCGAATTTGCGGGGTGGCGGCGAGTACGGCGAGGATTGGCATCAAGGGGGGATGATTCACAAAAAGCAGAATGTGTTTGACGATTTTATTGCGGCAGCCGAGTGGTTGATTGAAAATAAATATACATCAACAAAAAAACTGGCGATTCAGGGAGGAAGCAACGGCGGGCTGCTCGTTGGTGCCTGCATGACACAGCGGCCCGATTTATACAAAGCGTGCCTGCCAGCGGTCGGCGTGATGGATATGCTCCGCTTCCACAAATTCACGGCTGGGCGATATTGGGTGGATGAATACGGATCTTCCGATGACCCAGAGCAGTTCAAAACCTTTTATGCGTACTCGCCATATCACAATGTGAAAC
>JALWSL010000775.1 GCA_027080405.1 Planctomycetaceae bacterium | reverse complement strand
GATGGAAAACATTCCACTCGTTCTCGGAACGGCCACGCCGATGCTGGAATCGTGGTGGAAGGTGAAGACGAAACAGTATCGCCTTGTTTCACTGCCTGATCGAATCGAAAAACTTCCGATGCCTCCCGTGATCACTGTCGATACCGTGAACGATCCACTCATCAAACGGGGACACAACATCGGGCGGGCCTTGCGCGCCTCGATGGATCAGGCACTCCGGGACGATGGCCAGATCATCCTGTTTTTCAATCTTCGCGGTTTTACTCCGGTGTTGTGGTGCAGACAGTGTGGCGAGAAATTCACCTGTCCCCACTGTGCAACCAGTTTAACCTGGCATAAAGATAAAAAAATCTGCATGTGCCACACTTGCGACTTCAAAACGGGTTTGCCCGGTTCCTGTCCCTCCTGCCATCAACCGGGATTACGACATTTCGGCTCCGGGACTCAACGGCTCGAAGATGAAGTTCGCAGCAAATTCCCGGGCGTTTCGGTCATCCGCATGGACAGCGATTCGATGCGAAAGGCGGGCAGTCATCATGAAGCGCTCGAGAAATTCCGGCATGGCGAAGCCTCGATTCTGCTCGGCACTCAAATGATCGCCAAGGGACTCGATTTCCCCAATGTGACCCTTGTCGGCGTTGTCGATGCCGATATCTCGCTGCATCAAACCGATTTTCGTGCTTACGAGCGAACGTTTCAGTTGATTTCCCAGGTGGCGGGTCGGACCGGCCGCAGTTCGCGTGGCGGTCGTGTTCTTGTTCAGACGATGCAACCGGATGCCGAGGCGATCCGCTTTGCAGCCGAGCACGATTATGTCGGCTTTGCCAGACAGGAACTGAAACATCGGGAGGAAAGTCAAATGCCCCCCTGTTCACAGTTGCTACGGATCATCATTCGAGGCAAAGACGAAAAACTGGTCGAAGAATCGTCTCTGGCCATGAGCGATATTTTACGCGGCCAGACAAAAACATCCCCGGCGAACTATCGCATTCTGGGGCCTGCTCCGGCGCCCCTGGCCCGACACAAGGATTATTTCCGCTTCCATATTCTGATCAGCAGCGAAAGCCATTCCGCCTTGTGCGGGTTGCTGCGCGATTGCAGAAAAGAAATCAACAAGCTGCCTGATATCGAATACGCCCTCGATGTCGATCCCTTGCAGATCCGATAGCCGGTTCCAGAATTTCAGAGCGATTGCTGCTCCCATTCCCTGCGCAACTTGCTCTCGGGAACATAGAGTGACTTCCTGAGGATCACTTCACGAATATGCCAGAGCAGCCCAGACTTTCTCCAGCGATCAAAATAGGTGTAGACCGTTTCCTAGGCGGGAAAATCGTGAGGCAGCATCCGCCAGGGACAACCGGTGCTCCAGCGATAATTGATGGCATTAACGACTTCCCGCAAGTTGGTCGATCGTTTCCGTCCACGTGACGTACCCGCACGTGAATTATCCGACTGAAGTAAGGGCTCGATAAAATTCCAGCGGGCATCGCTCAAATCACTGGGATAGGGTCGCCTCATGGTCTCTGCTTTCTGTCATGTCCTGAATAATGTCCTGAATAATGTCCTGAATTCGATTCTCTGACTGGGGCTACTGTTCGGGCATCCTGATTGGACGCGTTTTTTGCGGGTTACTTGTGGTCTGCAATTCCCTCATCCTTCAACTGATTGATTTCCGGTTTCATCCAGCGTCTGCACAGTTCCGTCATCGGAATCCGTTTGCGAGCCGCTTCGTGGCGGATCGCTTTCCAGTCCGAAAGAGGAACAAAGATGGAAATCTGTTTGCGCAACTCCGGTCGATGGCGCGAGTTGGTCATGGAAAGTCTCCTTTGTGTGAAGCCGTGGAGCAGGGGATCAGTCGGCGGCTAACTGGTAGCTGGCAGCCCTGAGCCACACCCCGAAGAATTTGATCAACCGATCCAGAAAGACAAACGCAATAAATTATCATAGCGATAGTCGCTACATATATGACTGATTCCTGCTCGGCCCTGCAGGAGGAGGAATCGGAGAATCGGCCTGCAAGGAATGATCCACTGCGGGTAATGATGATTCACCTGGTTCCGGTTGCCGATTGCCATTTCGCTTGCTGCTGTTTCGCCTGTTATCGATAAATTGATCGGAAGAATCGAAATCGGGAATCGGTACTTCAGGAATCAGTCCATCATCGATCGGTTCAAAAAAATCATCTTCCCAATCTTCGTCGTTATCATCTTCGTCATCATAAGGAAAACAGCCTCCAGCCATCCCCCAGTGATCCGGCAATTCTTCATCGTCATAGGCGAAATGAACGCGTTGAACCATTAAATCTCCCCCCTTCAGTCGAAAACAGACTGCAAACATACTGTAAACCACCTGCACAAAAGTGTACATCATTATACATAACGCTTCGCCAGTCGTCAATAAATAAGTTGACAAATGTGCCTTTGTGTCCATAATAACATTGCACGTATTGTTTTTTGTTCATTTCAGGGGGGCGTTTTCGATGTCATTGAACAATTCTGAACAGACTGAACCTGAACATAGTGAAACCGAGAGAGGTTCATCGCTTTGGGAACGGATTCATTCGCTTTCTGTTCAGCGTGGCTGGGATATCGGGCGACTGGCGCGCGAAGCGAAAGTTTCCCGTACGACTTTGCACCATTGGCAACAGGGGCGAATCTCCCAGCCGAGAAT